>JBAXXB010000070.1:0-17172 GCA_037128115.1 Bacteroidota bacterium | reverse complement strand
GTCCCTTTGGTATCAATCTGTTGAATAAGGAAATCGCTGTTACCCTGTGATTCAATATATTTTCCATCGATAGTAAGTCCCAAACTGTACGTAATGCCGTAATATACAAAGTTGTTCCTGTCAATGGCGAGCTGGGTATTGTCAGCCACTCCTGCATCTCTTCTTATCCAGGCTATTTTACCTGAAGGATCAAGCTTAATGATATAGGTTTGTGAGCCTAAAGGTATTTCATCCAAAGGGGCATTGCCCTCCTCTTGCTTTAGCGGGCCATTCAGTAAGCAGCTGAAATAAATATTTCCTGCGCCGTCAATATCCATGTCGAATAGGTTATCATGGCTGTAACTTCCAAAGCTTTTAGCCCAGATGAGTTCACCCGCGGGGGTGTATTTCAGGATAAAAATATCATTATTCCCTGCACCATGTAAGGTGAAATTACCGATGGAAGCGTCCCATGCAAAAATCCCCGCCACCACAATATTGCCTTCAGCATCAATCTCAATTTTTTTTGCATATTCAGTGATAACCATGTTTTCGGTATAATTTCCTCCTATTTGCCTTATCCATATAAGATTGCCCGAATCATCAAACTTGGCGATAAATGCATCCGTATCCCCATTGGATTTTAGTGTTTTACCGTCAATGTCAAGTTTATCCTGGAAATAACCTGCAACATAGATATTGTCCGATTTGTCGATACAGGAGCTGTTGATTCCGTCAGCATTTTTCCCGCCAAAGGTCTTAACCCATTGCCACTCGTTGCTCTGAGCCTGGCAGCTGAGGCATATTGACCATATGGCCGGAAAAAGAAGAAAGAGATATTTGAAGACCGGTTTCATTTTTCTGAAGATTAAAACATTCTAAAAATGAGATTCCTATTAAATATTTACCTGTTGGCAACCGTGCTGTTCTTGATGCGGAGCTTTATTCCGGGATCTTGCAGTAAAAGAACCGGTAAATTGAGCGTTGGCTCGCTGTATGAGTTGTTTTTAGTTGCCTGGCCATGAACCTCAGGGCTGATGGTATATTGCACTGTTTTTTCGTCTTGTTCAAAGTCGGCTATACCGTAAAGATTGTATTTTCGCCAGGGGAAATCCGGAAAAGCATGCATATAAGCCTGAATCAGGAATTTTCTCGTCTCCTCTGTCAGTGGCCATTGATAAGGATCTGTTTTTTGTGCCAGTTCATAAGAGTGTGTTACTATGGGGAGCGAATCAAATTTACTGGCCTCCGCGGTAAAAGTCGAGCCTTTTTCAGCCTGGAATCCATCCTGGAGCAGAAGTTCCTTTGCTTTATAATGGATAGTCGCGCCACTTTGGATTGTTGCAGGCATTGCCCTTCCTCCAAGCGAAATATTTCGTGCAATAACGTCGGAATAGGAGCCGGCTGGTTTTGTAAAATTAATTAAGGGAAGATCAATTCCGGCTTCCATAAAGTTATTTCCTATAGCATAATTCCTGTCAAAAATGGCTGCTCCATGAACAATGCCGTCCGCCAGGTGGCCGGGTGCACCTATTACTTCTCCTAAATATGATTTGGAAACAGAATTGCCATATTTTTCATAAACCCTCGGCGTATACGGTACACCCTCTTTAATGGCTTTATCGATATATGCATAATAATGATAAGCATTCGAAGAATGACAATAATATGAATACAAAAATGAGCCAATGGGGCCAGTTGTGCCGTCATCAAGTGTGTATTCTTCTGATGGTATTCCAAATAAAGTCCTGAATTCCTGCTCATGGCCCGGAGAATATATTTCCTTGAACATACTAGCCGAATTTGTTTGATTCCCTGCTGGGACCATATTGCAGTCAGCACGTCCGATTTCTTCCCAATTACCGGAGCTGTTTTTCGAGAAACTAATCGGGCATTGATGCCCACCAACTGGCTGGTACGGAGTTGGAGGTATCCAATAATAATATGAAGTAGAAAACGTATTCTCGAATATGCTAACTGTTTTTCCAAATTCAGATGGACCGGATTGACCTTCCTCTAACACAGGTGCATCGATTTTTTGTTCTGTACCCCAGTCATCGCAAAACTCCTGATTTCGGTTGAAAATTTTCACATATCCCTGCCCCCCTTCAGCCTGTGGCGCACCAACAACCAATTGGTCATTATACAGATCTACAGAATTGCCGAATGAATCAAATATGAGTTCTCCTGAAATCTCTTTTACTATTCCCCAACGGTCAGTGCCGCCTTGGTTGCGGTAGAAAATAGTCACCTTACCTTTGTTAAAATTAGCAGAAGGTGACCCTACAGCTGCATAATCGCCCCAAATTGCAACTGATTTAGGCGCAGATACTGGGTAGCATGCCGTTGCTTCAACAGTTTCTTCCCAATCAGGGATCCCGCGTTTATAAAAGTACACCTTATCACTTCCCAGAACGCATGCATAATCACCTGCAATATCAGCGTAATTACCAAATTCGGAGTCACTATCGATGCTCTTCAACAGGGACTTCCTTTCCCAGAACCCAACATTGGTTTTTCGGTATATGTATGCCTGGCCCACACCTGCGTAATTATGAGGAGAACCGATAACGGCATTATTCCCATCCATGGCAACAGCGAAGCCAAAATTCCTGTCCAAGCTTACTCCTTCTACTGCATACATCCAAGGCCCTGACTTCCCATACTGGTCAATCTGGACCCAAGCAGGACTTCCCTGCACTTCTATGCCATTCAGGCGGCCATGAATATGGATGCAGCCAGAACGGTTGCTTTCATCCGGATTCTCAGTAATATCTACAAAAACGGACTGCTGCTGACCATCCTTCAAATTCTCACCCGAAGAATTGTGAATGGTAAACCAATCAACAACTCCACAACCTGCTGCCATGTCCGCTTCCCATGTAATAGCTGTACTGCTGGGGTTGCTTATTTTGATTTCAAGGGCCTGAGCATCAGCTGAAGGCTGGTACCACTGCAACGGCTCAGGGTAATCAATCTGAATGGACGGGATACTTGCTCTAACGGAAATGTGTTTTACATCATAGTTATAATAGCTAAGCCTGCAATTATTGGAAGTGTCGAGTTCGTTATTCTGCTCATATTGATGTTGGTTGTTCCAGGTTTCAAGCAACAAAGTATATTGACCTTCTTTATCAAATTTGTGCGTGAAATAATGTGTAAAATTATATTCATCAAATGCAAATTGAGAGGATTGCACAATATTGGTTTGAGGACCGGTAAGTGTCCACCTGATATTCGTGGGATTCCAGTCTTCTTCGGTAATTCCCGGTTCTCCTTTAGGCCAGACTGATCCCAGCAAGGTATACTCACTGTTTAAACTAAGCAGGTACGAGTCTGAAGTTATATTTGCATCTACATACTTCGGGGCATTTTCTACATCTATTTCCATACCGGCATGACCACAGGTTGACATTGTGCTGACGTACACATCAAGCATTATTTTATATTTCCCCGCCTGGTCGGGCGTGAATTGAAATGGTTGGATCTGGGTGCCGGAAAATGTTTGAGCCCTGTAGGAATCAGGATCTCCGATCTTATATATTCCCCAACAACTAACATAATTAGTACCGACAGCACCGTTGGCAACCGAAGCATTGAAATCAATTTTTTCCTTGGTTCTTGGAGGCGTATTGAGCGCTGTATAACTCATATTTAGAACCAGATCGTACGGCTGCACCCGGATTCTTTTTGCTGTCCGTACTTCTGTGTGTTGTCCTTGCTTTACAGTAGCTTTAACTATGTACTCACCTAATTCATAATAATTGTGAGTAAAGGTATGATAGGTCTTGAAATCTTCGGTATAGGATTCAGTTATCCCATCACCATAATCTATTGTAAATTCTACAGGTTCATTGTCGTTGAAGTTCCCTGTATTTACTTCCAGGTCATGCACAAAATAGGTGACTTCCCAGTCTTGTATAGTGGTATAGGGGTATAGATCTGGATCAATATAAACCATTTGAGTATAAGATATCGGAGCATTAGCAGCGGCATTTGTAACTGTTAGCTGAACCGAGTACCATGTTTTTTCTAGTAATTCAATTTGTTCCGGGTTTTCATCATGATAAATATTGCCATCAATACTCCAGGTATAATCGGCGATTATGCCTTCACAATCGCTGAAGAAATCAACCTTAACAGTTTGCCCTGCACTTTTCCCGTTCCCGAAAAAAGGAGAATAATAAATGTTTTTTATTACAGGTGGAGTGAGGATACTAACGGCTACTGGTTTGGTTATAACGTATTGGGTTCCGGCAGTGATGCTGTGAGTCACAAAATATACGCCCATATTTGGATATTGGAAATAAGGGTTTTTTATTGTGCTGGTTGAATTCGGAGTATTCCCGAAATTCCAGAAGTAGGATGATATCCCAGCAGCAGATGATTTGTCCGAAAACCGAATAGTATTGATCTCTGAGCCTTGCTGAACAGCATCAAAATCAACCATGCTGTTGCCAAAGATAAATGAATGATAGGTATCCGGATTGTATTCCGGACCCTGTCCGCATGTGGGAGCCGGGGACCAGGTGTCGTTCGACTGCCTGATAGGTATAATGCCGGGCTTATCCTGTATCGGGTTGCCGGCAAGGTCTTTGCCGTTAATATACAGGATTTGTTGCCCTTCGGTCAGGTTGGTTTTTGGAATAACAAAGATCCATTTAGTTTTATTTAAATCTGTTCCAGCGGTTTGTAAAGTACTATATGAATTACCTACACTTACTCTGACTTCATTCATAGGTTCAGAAGTTGTCACCTCAACCATAACGTCCTGGTTCTGATTAAAAACAGCTGATGCCGGTTGTGGTTCGAAAAGCAAGGTGTTGTTGACCCATTGCCATCCTCGTTCGTATTTAAGGCTCCAATGGGGTCCTTCATATATTTTAACCCGGGAAATATAGGGGCGGAAGTTGTCGATAATGATTTGTTTCGCTTGATTATTATTCGTGTTGTTAGGATTTACCGCTTCTATACCTGAAATCCTGTATGCTTTTGGTTTAATATAGTAAATGCCATCCGGATACCTTGCTTCAGCATTTGAGTTGGCAAGTTCTAAATATCCATCTAAATAGTCAGTAGATTTAATCCGAGTATAAAAATCTGAAAAGCACCAAAAATCATATGGATGCGTATTATATGCATATGGTTCAATTCCTGTAAATTGTTCATTTCCAAACTGATTTACAATGTCAAAGCCAGAATTTGAGACTGGCCATCCTATTGAAGGATACCGTTTATGATCAAGTCTGCCACCGAGTACGATTTTGGAATGGAATCTATCTCCCTTTATTAGTGCGTATTTGTCATCATTTTCGCCAAATCGCTTAATGAACAGTAAAACACTATCTATATCCATTACTTCATTATCATAATTCTGTGAATTTCCAGCACCTGGCATTTCAAGTTTAACTTTTACACTGGCTTTCTGATTGCCTCCACAAGGTGTTGAAGCGATCGGGAAGTATGTGAGTTTGAATAATTCGTCAATGCTGATGTCAAAATTAGTATTAACATGATCTATAAATTGTAGAGGATTTTTAGCATTATCAATATTGTTATTAGGATTTATGTTTGGATCAGCTGTCAAATATAAGTGTAGATGGACATTGGTAGCATCAGAGTTTCCCATAGGAGCAATATCTTGTCCTGCAAGGACTGACCTACAAACCGGATATGTAATGCCGTCATATGTTGTATTCCCTTCAGCTTCACCAAATGCAATAGCCGGATTATGCGAGAGGTCAATTATTGCATATTTCCCTGGTTTGTTATTAATCTGAGCCAATACCATATTACCTGATCTAATTAAGGGAGCACTACTTGTTTTAAAAATATGTCCGTATCCAAAATCATAATTGCTATTAAGGTTATCAATTATAAGAATTATATAATCTCCTTTGTAAATCCTACTGACGGTTCCATTTACAGGTGTGATAAGCCTGAAACCTGAATCAGCATTACCCTGCAGAGCAGAAAAATCAATACCTCGGTGCCATCTACTATTCCCAGTTGAATTGCGGATTCCAAAATCTGATGTGATGTTTTCTGCTGAGAAAGAAATGGCTTGGGTATTAGCAGAAACTCTATATTGCAATTGAAAAGGCGGATTTTGTGCATTTGTATTAAGTAAAAATACAAATGGTATAAACAAAGAAACTAATAAACGCTTCATGATCTTTAGAGATTAGAAATGTTACTAATTACTTATTATGTTAATTCCTTCCTGTATTTTTCTGCTAAATGTTGAACCATCATCTTTAATGAAAGTACATGTATTCTCTGTAATTTCAATTATTCCTTCAGGTAGTTCGTTTTGAATTAGTATAATCTTACCGGTTTCTAAATAGTAAAAATCTATACGCATACCATCCATAATGCCATCCCAACCTATAGCCCCTTTGATTTGCCAAACGCCATTAATAATACCTTCATTCTTTTCGTAAATAGTATTTCCATTTGAAATATCTATTATGCATATTCCTGAGGGATAAAGTTCATCGTCTGCCCAACCTGAATTATATGAAAAAGCTAAAAGTTGTCCGTCATTTGTAATAGCCACTGAATTAACATATTTGCTTGTTTCATTTTCATAAAGGGTTTTGCCTGTTGCGTTTATGGCATAAACTGTACTCTTTGTTCCCGCTATAATTTCACCGTTAACAGGTTTTACTTTCATGCTAAAACCAATAGCAAGATAATTGTAATAATTAATATTATTAAATATGAAGTTTGATAGGCTGATTTTCGAAGTGAGAACTAGACTATCAAATTTTACGCCTTGTTCTTTATATTCAGATTTATAATCATTCTTGAAATTCTCTGGAAACATTTTCTGAAAATCTTTCTGATCAATGAAGTACTCCCGATTCCCATTAAAAAATCCTTTGCCAATCGAGTTAAAGCGAAAATGATTATAAGGGTTCATCTCAAAAAGGTCGATTGATGTACGGCTTTTCTTTACTGAGTCCAAAAGAATCACTTTGTTGTAATAATTCATTGCTTCATCACCAGAAACTGGAATTGATTCAATAATTATTGATTTTTTTTGAGCAAAGGCAGAAAAATAAATTGTCATCAAGAATAACAAAAGTGTCATTTTTTGCATAGCTTTCATCTTGCTAGTGGTTTTCAATATTTTTCACTTTCTTCTCCAAATCAATCACATACAAGGTTAGCTCTTCTATCTTCTTCAATAAAAGTGCATTCATCTGGGCTACGTCCATGCCATTTGCTTTCACTTCCGTCCCGCTTGGGATTTCGGGAAGATGCTTGTGCTGGTTGATATACGCTTCAACTTCTGATAAGGGCTGTAATTTGTAATCCTTTTCAAAAACTTTGTCCCACCATTGTAGCGTATTCACCCGGACTAAATTGGCCGCTATTTCTCCATTAACATATAAATTAGAATTACTGTTCGGACTGCCTACAACGATATCGTTATTAGCTCTTATTGACATAACAACTATGTTTTGATTGCTGAACTCAATCATGCCGTTAGTACCCGTGGCGAAAAGTTTGATAAATCCTGTTTGGGTGCTGTTATTGCCAATCATAATATGAGCGCCGTCGGTCTCACTGCTATTGCCATACAGGTTCAGTGATTGCCAGTCGTTGTGCCCTCCTTTTATAGCCCCGGTAACTAAAACATTGCCTGCAACATGAAGTGGTTCGGCAGGTGTTTCGGTGCCTATACCAACTTTTTTGTCGGATCCCACGTAAATATTATTCCCGTTTCTAATCCATGCCCCTACATCCGTCATTGTCGGGTCAGACCACCTTGCATTGCCCTGATAGTCGGAAGTTAAAATATAGCCTGTATTAAAACCTGTGGTAATTTGCAGGCTTTCTGCTCTGACTTTGCCTATTACATCAAGTTTTGCGGTAGGAGCAAAGGTGCCTATTCCAACCGGGCCGCTCACTATCAGTGATTTTGCCTGAGTGGGAAGGGCCGTTTCGTAACCAATAGATGCCGATCCATTAACCTGGAGATCGGTTAAAGGATTGGTAGTGCCTACACCCACTTTTTGAAACAGGGAAGTGCCCGCCACGTGGAGTTTAGCTAAAGGCTCATTGGTGCCAATACCAACATTGCCATCATTGCGGATAAACAGGTTAAAGTTAATGCGTATAGGCGTCAGGCTCGATTTGGGTTTAAAGAAGTTCAAGCCACCCGAACTGTACTGGTCGTCATATTCTATCCCCCACTTACCATGTATCCAGTCGTTTACGGTTGTGGCCATATCGCTGAACAAAATGGCACCGTTCCGGGAAGTAGGATTAAAGTCGGGCCCGTAAGGCGCTGATTGTGTGCGGCAAAGCAAGATATTCCCGCCTTGTAATTGCAGTTTCTGTACAGGTATGGCTGTATTGTAAAATAATCCTGTACTCACATTTTTATAGCCACCCAGGTTAAGGAACCCTGTATAGTACATGGTGCCATTATATGTGTAATCTTTAGGAGCATATCTAAAATACTCCCCGGTATTACCGCTGGGACTTAGCATAAACGCAGTTTGTGCCCATAGAGATGAAAAGGAGGCAATTGTAATCACTACTGGGATAAATACTTTCTTTGTGTTCATAGCGAATATGATTTATGTTAATTTATCGTTTTATCCATATCCCCTTCTCGACTACTTTCCTGTTAAAGATGATTTGCCAGGGATATGAGCCAGCCGGTAGTTGAGAAACATCTCTTTGTTCGATGGTATTTTCAAGCCTTGTTTCAAGCACCTGACATCCTGATGCATCATATAAACTGAACATGGCCTCTTTAATCTGTTGTCCACTTTGTATAACTAAATAGTCATTCCCTGGATTAGGATATAAAATGGCCTGATGAGAAAATACTGTCTTGTTTTCAGGCAAGTCCGTAAACAAGCCGGTGCTGTCGACCTTTATTATAATAACATCCAACATATTACCCGGATTATCCGGGTCATAGTACATGCCTGCAATAATACAGCCGCCATCCGAAGTTGCGTCCATAGTACTCAGGGTATAACATGCTTCGCTGCCATAAAAACGGGTCCAGCGGCAATTTAAAAGTGAATCGTAGTTACTTAGCATCAATACCCTCGTTTTGCTGGAGCAATAAAAACCTGATGTATAATTTCCGGTACCCCCTGTATAGATACTATTACTATTTGCTATCGACAAACACTGCATCCAACCACTATAATCAGCTGTTTTCCCTGGTTTTCCTGCACGGTTAAAGTCTAAACTATCTTCCATTTTATCAAGTTTTGCAATGGCAACATCATAATGGGTTGCAGTCGAATAAGCCTTGCCAGCAAGAAAGTACTCGTTTTCATTTCTCTTTTCAGCCGTAAGGTACCTTTCGATAATGTAAGGAGTAGGACGTACTTCTAGCAGGTTAAGATTGGAGTCCAATTGTAGAATCTGGGAGAAACAGTTATTCCCAGTATAAGATTGAAATCCTTCCACAAAAGCTTTATAATTTCCATCTATCCAAATAAGTGACTGAAGATCTGTTGAAAGCATATCCCCATTATTGAAGAACTTTGAACGAAGAGAGTCACCATCTTTTGTGATTTTCAGAAAAACTATCGAATGAAAATTATTAGGGTTTCCTGTAGTTAAAGCTGAACCTATGACAAGATTTCCACCCGAATTTTCAGTAACAGACATATTTGTAGTAAACGGGCGGTTTGTAAAGTACTTATTGTCCCAAATGATGTTTAGTCCTGTATCTATTTTCATTACCCAAAGCTGCGCATTGGCCGAATTCTTTTGCCTGTATCCTCCTATAGTCAGAAACTCAGAGGAACTTAAGGGGATAATCCGATCTATGTCGCTAAAACAACTATCCTCAACAGGAAAAGTTAATTTGGCAGAAATATCTCCGTTACTATTCATTTTTATTAATTCTGCATACCGCCAGAAAGTCACTTGTTCATAGTTATATTGTTGGCCAATGTAGAATGCGTCACCTATTTGCTTAATGCATAATGGGATCTCACCGGTAATATTGCCATAGCATTTTACAAATGAAACTTGTGATAAAGCAGATATTGAGGCTATTAAGCAAAATGATATCAGGAATGTGGTTTTTTTCATGTTTTCAATTATTTTGAATTGTAATTTGAATACAATGAAAATTATCTTACGCTAGCAATAAAGTATTTGATCATTAATAGATTTATAATGCGTTCCCCGCTCTTAATCTAAACTCTTTGGCGGATCAAGGCTTAAATGTAAAATCCCATATTGTACAATGGCAATATGTTTATAAATGGTAAAACCATTCTCTGAAGACTCTTCCCCAACCATATTTATATCAACGAAGTTCAACCCAACAGGACGTATGCCTCCATTTTGAGTGTCTTTGTATATTAGCTCTTTTATTTTAGTCAAGTAGAAGTTTAGATCCTCCGGATTAATACATCCATTAAAATCAGGATATTTGTCGCTGTTCCAATACAGATGCGAATAGCGATAATTACTTATAGCTATCAGTGGATTAATAGGGTATAATAGTGGGTCCATAAGATATTGTGTGTAGTTATCTAGAGTCTCGAACCAACAATTACCTGAAGGCACAGCCTTGCAGGCCATAATTCTTTTTTGCATTTCCATGGCTGCATCACTTGATGGAAAACTACCCGCGTTTACTCCTGCACAGATTCCTCCTGAGCCATTTACTTGTCCAAACTTCCATGAATCGATATTATTAAAAGTGCAGTTTGAATTGGATGTAAATCCACAGGCAAAAACGGCAGTTGCTTTGCAATTAAGAGTGTTGGCATCTATGCCTAGTGTTTTAATATATACTGCCACCAGTTGTTTGTTCTCCTCGTTCTTAGCCTGGTATTTTATCCTGAGATTATCAACCAGGTCAGCATATTTGGCATATACCTCGTTTTCAGTGATTTTCCCGTTGTTAACGGGTAGGCAAAACAAGATGGTGTCAGTCCAGGTGCGCTCTGTTTCGAAGGAGGCATCACCATAGGTAAAATTGGCTGTAGCCCCTATATACCATATTGCACTGTCAACAGTCATTTCAGAAGCGCTTTTCAGAGGTGAAACACCGCGTTCCTTGAAATTATTAATCATAGTGGCTAGCTTCATGTCCTTTGCCGGAACATTCGTGTTGTCATAAGTTTGCTGCTCTTTTTTGCAGGAAGTAAAAACAATGATGATAATGAGAAGAGCGAGCATTGACGATGAATTTAGTTTTCTTTTCATAAAAGCAGAGATTAAAGATGAATTGTGATGGTTGCTTTTTACGGGATAGAAAACGAGCAGAATTCAGAATCAGTAGGAGTGAAAATTTATTAATTAGTGGAAGGAGATTGCTTAATATTCGTTTTTATGAGTCGAATTTATAATCAGGGTGCTTAACTGATTATAAAGTTAAACAACAAAAATTAAATTATGACAAAGTGTATGTGTTTTCTATATGACTGTTAACTTTCAAGGGATGAACGTTCATTCTTGTATGTTAAGTGTGCAGTTTGATAAAGTCCTTTTTGTCATTTTTGGCTTTAACTTGCATTGTTTTTAAAAGAGTGCGATGCTTCCGGATACTGGTGTCAATTTCTATATTGCCAGCCAGCACGACATGGGACTTGTTGATAATCCTGATAAATTTCATGTTTATCAGCACGTTCCGGTTGACTAATATGTACATTGTTGGCTTGCACTCGAGAATTTCCTTCAACTGGCAGCATATTGTATGCGTGGCCCTGTTTGACAGGAATACAGTGCATCTGTCATCCTGGTATTCAGCATATACAACATCGTAAGCCGAAAAGAAAATAACATTGTTGCCTTCCTTGTAGGATAATTCTCCGGTTATTGAAACAGAAATAGTACTCATAGCTATTTGGTTAGGAAGTTAGATAAAAGTCATTCCAAGCTATGTAGAGATATGATAGATAATCTGCATCCAACTCACTATGTGAGCATGACTTGCCAATCTTTAGATTATTAGTTTACAGGTTACTACAAAATTAAGTTAAGAAAAACAATTTGTCAAGTTTAAATTCAGCCCTTAGATGTTTTACCGGAATTATATTCAGGGGTACCAGGATGAAGATCAATTCTTGCCAATTTAAATGTTGCGTTCATTCGAATACTTTCGGGGAAATAACTGAAAGTCGCCTTTTGCCTTTTTTAAAGTTGTTTTTCATCTTTCTTATTAAGACTTACTCTTTTCTCTTTAATCCGAAAAAGACAAAAAGGTAATATGTAAATTTGAAAGTCATCAATATGCTGGACAACAAGTATATGGACGAGATAGTGATCCCTTTTAAAAAGCATGAAGGGGCATGAGATATTTCAAACTTATTTTTCGGTCTCACTGTGGGGCGTTTTTGCAAAAGCTGGAAGTGCCTTTACTTTAGGCAGGTTCATTTGAGGAGCTAACTGCCCGGAAAGACTATAGTAATTTTAACTAAAGTAAATGTTAGCGTATTTCTATCAATGCTAAATATTTCTTTTATAATATGCATGAAATCAATAATATGCATGTTTGAAATTAGGCATATTTTGTTTCGCTTACTTGCCTTCAAATATATATGATAATATGAGTTATTCATGATGTCGGAAAATATTTCACTTTTTAATCGAATGTATTTCAGCTTATTATACTATTTTAACAAAAACGCATGAATAAATTTACATATTTACGATCTGCTAATGTATTTATTTATACTTTTGCAAAAAAAACACTATACAATGACGGATCATCTCAAACTTGACATCGTAAAACTTGAAGCAGCAGCAAGCAAACTGCGCGCCATGGCCCACCCAATGCGTATTGCCATTATCGAGTTACTGAATAACAACAAGAAACTTAACGTGACTGAAATTTATGAAGCCCTCCGTATAGAGCAGGCTGCAGCTTCTCATCACCTGAATATTCTGAAGAGTAAAGGTATACTTGCCTCGAAACGCGACGGTAAGCAGATTCATTATTCGCTGAAAAACAGTACACTCCTCGATATTATTACCTGCATCAATAAATGCAACGAAGCGCAATAATACCGGTTTAGTTTACCTTATTCGCTTACCCGGGACTATAAGTCCCAGTTTTCTTCCAGCTCCCAATTGGTGCGCACCTCAAATATCTTAGGGTGAACCAGCACACGTTCGGGCTGGATTTTCTTTTTCAATACCCCGGTATCCCACTTCCCGTTGGCATTGGCATCCATGATGGCTTTCAACCCGTATTTGCCGGGTTCCAGCAGCCCGAAATCAATTCGCTTCGCAGTAGTTATCGTTTGTTGTGCAAGGACGACCCCTTTTTCACTCAAAAGCTGTATAATTACCGGGAAACTCACATCGCTGCGGTTCACAAGCAGAGCTAAGGTGCCGTACTCTTCAATGGGCCGCATGCTGAAAGCTACATGCGTCGAGTCGCAGCTGTCGCTGTAAATATCAACGAATGAGCTTTTCGGGACATAGAGGTCATACCCATCCTTTGCGTTCCAGTTGTATTCAACCAGCAGGCGGCGGTGCAGGCTATCCGTAAAATGTGCTGCAGGGACAACAAAGGTGGTGTCGAGGCTGGTTTTTTTCTCAAGCCTGAGTGCTTTCAAATCAAACTCCTTTACGGGGTTGGCAAAAGTTAAGATCATGGGCTTGTTGTAACCAATAAAACCGCTGCTTGCCGAAGCCGTGAATCTAAGTCTTGGCTGGCTGGTAGTATTCTTGGTTTTGCCGGTGGTTTTTAAAGCGGTTGAAATTTTGAGTGTATCCAGGATCCTTCCATGGTCTGTGACTTCCAGTTTCAGCGTATCCGGTTTATCCAGGAGCCATGCATTCAGGGTGTCGTTTGTGCGGTTCCATTCTCTCACTGACCAGAGCATGGTATCAGGTACATTCAATGCACGAAATGAAGGCGCGGATGTGGGATAGCGGAAAGCCATGGTGAGACGGTTCCTGGCAGCCATAGCGCTCTTTAGTATTTTCTGCGTGGAATCCGGTTCAGGGAACAGGTTGATAGAGATTAAAAGTTGTTTCCCAAGGTTTGTTTGTTTAGCCGCATTTGTATCTGTCGGGCTGGCTGGTGAATAATAGGGCTGAACTGAATCGGAGCTGAACCCAATCGTTTCGGTAGGCAAGTCGTACATATAATCGCTGTTTCCGTCCAGCAAAGCTACCGCACGGTATTTGCCCGATGCCAGGCTGTTCAGCCGGAAATCACCATTTTCGGCGGTCCTCGAAACATACATGGGTATCTGTTTCATCGGCACTGAATCTTCAAAGCTGCTGTATAGCATCACTATGGCATCTTTTACCGGCATGCGGGTAAAAGCATCCGTAACATTGCCCATCAGGCTCAGTGAATCTATATCGGGTCCGGTTGAGAAGGCGAAATTGAAGTTGCTCAGGGGGTTATTCTCTGTAATATCTACAACAGCATCTCCGAAATAAAAGTTATAGGTAGTGTTCGAGCGCAGGGTATCGGCCAGTTTAATTACCACCGAATGCCCTTTCACCTTGATATCCGGCATCTTTTTCAGTGGAGGTGAGATCAGGAGGTATTTCTCGGGTGTTTTCAGCTCAACAAACTCGTCGAAAGTAAGCGCCAGCTTATTCCCATTGAAATTGGTGGAAAAATTCCGGGGCTGTGAACTCAGCATCTTGGGCGGTGTAATGTCTTTCGGGCCACCGGAAGGCGAAACAATGGTGGCGCACGACACGGCATACAGTGCCAGGAAAGCCGGGATTATGATCTTTAGTATCTGACGGGTATATCTTTGCAAACCGAAGGGCATAGGTTAAGAGAATTTGCTTTTGCAAAGATGGGAAAAATTCGGGGAGAAATCAGGATATCTTACTCTTAGAGACTTTTGGAAAACCTAATGTTTCTTAAAACGGGATTAACTAAACAGCATGTAAAGATCTTTATTGATTAAAGGAAGGCTATTTGACTGTCAATTAACCATTACACCTCAGTCCGGAAACACTTGGAAAGTTGTGTTATGATAATCGGGTTGAACCCTTATGCATAAGTCATATTTCTACTAACAGGAAGTAAAGGTACGAAACTTACCTGGCACTTTGCGGAGAGTGATGGGTCTAAACCGTTCTGATAAATCCAAATTCTTCCGAAAAGGTTTATGGCAATTGATTGAGCAGTATCTTTACAGGAAATTACGCTAATCGCTTACATTATGAATATCGTTAAAAGCCGCTTGCTGCTATTTGTTTTCCTGCTGGCATCCCATGCCTGTTTGTATGCACAGGAGCCATCCTTAAAGAACCTTGAAACGATTTCCTCCGGCGAAAAATTTGCATACCGGCGCCTAACGAAACCTAATGAAGTACAGATCGTTAATAATTATGATCTGAAATATCACAGGTTTTACTGGTTTGCCGATCCGACCCAGGATTCTATCAGGGGAATTGTAACCTCATATTTTGTTGCTACAAAACTTTCGATGAGCAACATACAGTTTGAACTCTCGGCAGGGATGTCGGCCGATTCGGCATCTCACCACGGCTTTATGTTTTCGGTTAATCATACCGGGAATATAATTACAGTGCCTTTTGGCGAGATTACACCCGAAGGGAGCCTGGATTCTGTGACGGTTTATTACCACGGAAACCCTATAACCAGCGGGTTTGGCTCTTTCGGCAACGAAATTCATGGCGGGGCAGCAGGCATGTGGACACTCTCCGAACCCTACGGCGCTGCCGATTGGTGGCCATCCAAAAATGACCTAAGCGATAAGATTGATTCCATTGACGTTTACGTGGTTACTCCAAAAGTCAACCATGTTGCAAGCAACGGTTTGCTGATTAGTGAAAAGCCATTGGGTGTTAATTATACAATTGCTCATTGGAAACACCGGTATCCTATTGCATCCTACCTCATAGCCATAGCTTCGACCAATTATGCCCGTTTTTCGGATTACCTGGTGACCGGGACCGATTCGCTCGAAGTGTTGAATTATGTTTACCCCGAGGATTCGCTCGAACTCCGGGTAAACGCTACTTCGGTGATTCCTTGTATTGCCTTGTACGAACAGTTGTTTACACCTTATCCCTACCGTGCCGAAAAATACGGGCATGCCCAGTTCGGTTGGGGCGGAGGCATGGAACACCAGACCATGACTTTCCTGGGGAAAGGCGCCTTCAATGCTGAAATTATCGCCCACGAGTTGGCACACCAATGGTTTGGCGATATGGTAACCTGCGGTTCCTGGCATGACATATGGCTCAACGAAGGATTTGCGACCTACTGTGCAGGGCTGAGGTACGAGTTTATCGACAGTTATTACTGGAACATCTGGAAGCACAACAATATTTCATATGTATGCTATGCCCCGGCCGGCTCGGTGTATTGCGACGATACAACAAGTGTAGACAGGATTTTCAATTCACGCCTTTCGTACAGCAAAGGAGCCATGCTGCTGCATATGTTAAGGTGGGTAATAGGTGATGATAATTTCTTTACAGGGATGAAAAATTACCTGAATGATCCTGCTTTACGCTATGGTTTTGCCCGCACTTCTGATTTTAAAGCACATATGGAAGCAACATCCGGCCGCAACCTGACCGGGTTCTTTGCCGACTGGTTTTATGGCCAGGGTTTCCCGACGTATACAGTGAATGTTGGGCAGTTGCCTGATCATAATACATCCGTTACCATATACCAAAGCCAGTCGGATACTTCGGTCAAATTCTTCAAAATGCCTGTCCCGATTAAATTCTATGGAGGGGGCAGAGATACACTCATGGTTTTTAACCATACCTATTCGGGTGAAATGTTCCTGGCCAATCTTGGTTTTGCAATCGATTCAATCAAATTTGATCCCGATCTCTGGCTGGTTTCGGCCAACAATATAGTGACCCTGGGTAAAAACGATCTGCCTGCCGGAAAAACTCTAACCCTTCTTCCCAACCCGGCCAGCGATATGCTTTATATTCAACATAACCTGGGTAAAATTAATTCAGTGGAAATTCTTGGGATGGATGGGAAATCCGAAACCGTAAATTTGAAAAGTGAAGGGGATACGGACCTTGAAATTAATGTTCAGCAGCTGAAACCTGCCATGTACCTGCTTCGGATTGGATATAAGGAGGGAATTGTGATCCGGAAGTTTGTGGTAAACAGATAGCTATGTTACGGTCCAGACTGCTCAGGCCATGCAATCTTTCAAATTTTGTAATTATTTACCTGCCTCAAATCTACAAAATCTAAGGTTATGAACATTT
>JBAXXB010000069.1:0-17522 GCA_037128115.1 Bacteroidota bacterium | reverse complement strand
CCATTGGGAGCAATTAGTTTTATCTTCACCGGTATATCATTAACCACATCCCAGCGGGTCGTACGCACCACTGTATTGATGTGCGCCGTATCACCGGGACGGTAAAGATCGCGGTCACCGTATATGAAAACATCATAATTCACATTATCAGTGCGTTTCCCTCCCACTTCGAAACGGGATGTTTCGACGCGCGTTTTGTCGAATAATACAAAATTGAAATCGTTCTCATAAAAAGCCGAAACCATGCTCAGCCTGAAACCTGCGGCAGCCTGTTTCACGTTTTTAAAAATCGCTACCCCATTATTATCCGAAACCGTAGAATATACCTTCTGGTTATTGGAACTGATAAAATCTATTTTCGCTCCTTTCACCGGTTGGGCGTCGCGCAGGGAATTAACGAACACCATTACATCTGAAGCACCTTCCTTGACGATGAGCCCCAGATCGGAGAGAGACAACATCTGGACATCCTGCAGGTATTTCCGGTCGGAAGCTTCTACCTTTACAAGGTAAAGCCCTTTATAGGATTCGTTAAAATTGAGCTCATTCAGATCGAGGTTCAGCAACATAATATTACCTGTCTTCTGAAGTGAACGCGTTTGTATTTCCTTACTCATCACCGGTTTCCCATAATCTTCATCGAAAGGCCAGGTATTGTAATCGTGGTATTCCTCCGATTCACCCTCGTAATCATATTGCCAGTCTTTCCCGTGCCGCATATATTGTTGTACGTTGTTTTCGAAGATTTTGAAAACAGAAACCCTGATCTTTGGCACATTAATGATGTTTATACCCAGGTTACGCTCCCCTTTAGTGGACAGGTAAATGGCATTGTGTTCCGTGAATGAAACATAAGGTTCGGGATCGGAAAATGAAACGACATTGGTGTAATCCTCTTCCAACTCCCGTCCGAAAAGGCTTTTGAGTCCTTTTCTCAGGTGCAGGGTATATGATTTTGAGCCAAGAAATTCGCCTTTTATCCTAAACCCGTTGGGTAATAATTCAGTTTCCAGTTTCATTGCAGGGTCCGTGGAAACATAGCCGGCCAATCCTTCAGCTACCAGTGGCAGTGATGTTAACACATTGATATATCCTTTCCCGTTATCGAAACCCGTCTCGGTCGCAGTAACAGTAAGTTTATCTTTTGATGGAATCAGGAATTCTCCTTTTAATGGTTCTTCCGAAGCCTCATTGCCACCCGTGCATATAATACCCTTGCCGATTAAGATCTGTCCTATCGCATCGCTATCCGGGTTTGGCGAATCGTAAACAAACGCAACTTCGATCGCTTCTGCATCATTCCGAGTCAGCATACGATAGACCACTTCCTTTCCGTCTACCAGCAGTTTAAGCATAGGCTTTAATTTTGCGGGCGACACCGGGCTATTAAATGTAATCTGGCAATGCACTTCTACCTGGTTCAGGAGCACATCACTCAAAGCCCAGTAACTACTTGAGCTGCTGATAAGCAGAAAAGGAGTGTGAAACAACACCGGCTTATCATCGATACCGTATTTTATTTTGCTGAATTTTACCAATTCTGTGTTCAATGTTGCTTTGTATCTGGACGCCGGCAACAAAGGTCCCGAAGGGGAAAATGTGAGTTCCGATTTCCCTGTCCACATAAACTTACCGTGAACAGCGGGTTCAAACCTGATATACTGCGTGGAGTCCCATTTGTTGATCTGACTTGAGTCCGATATCAGTTCTTTATTGAAGGTGAATACAAGGTTCTGGGTACGAAATACCTCGTCCTCGAAATTGGTTTTCTTAACCTTAACCGAATTATAATCGCTGCACGATGATAATACAACACCCAGCAGTGCGAAAAAAAACAGGAACCTGAACATAAGTGTGCGGAATTTGATGTTTTATTAATCTGATTTATAGTATTATACGGAGCGTTGAACAAGAAATATGCGAGTGAATGTATTTACGTATAAATTTAATGAATATTTTCAAAATGTAAAGAAGTATTTTTTGCCGGGTGTACTTTAATAAGCGAATGAATGCTGGTTCAGTACAAAAAAAAATCCCCGGGCTTTTTATAAACCTGGGGATTCTGGCTCTATAAAGAATGCTTATTTATCTATCCTGAAAACCGAGTCAATTACTGTGCCATCTATCCATTTGATAACGGCTACCACTTCGTCGGTGAGGTGTGGTTTTTGCGGTTTGCCGCATATTTTTTCAGCTTCGGCTTTTAATTCGTGTATAGTTTTAATGGGTAGGGAACTTCCCTTCATTTTTTCGATCAGGTCGGTTCGCAAAGGATTAATTGCAATACCACGTTCGGTAACAATTACATCGATCAGTTCGCCAGGGCCGCAAATTGTAGTGACCTGATCGAGAATCACCGGCATTCGGTCGCGGAATAAAGGTATGGGCAAAATAACACACTTCGATAGCAGGCAGTTCATCCATCCACCTATTCCATGCAATAAATATCCGTCGGAATGGGTCACCACGTTGGCATTGAAATTAATATCCACTTCGGTAGCGCCCAGAATGACGACATCCACGAATTGAGCGAAGTTTCCTTTTCCATGGTAGTTGTAACTGGTAAAGGGGCTGGTATTCAGGTGACCCGGGTTTTCACGCATGGAACGAACTCCTTCGAGGTCGAAGGTCTGGCCATCAAGAATATAATCAACCAGGCCGTCTTCAAGCATTTTTACCAGGTATTTATTACTTCCGCCACGGGCAAAGCGGGCTTTCATGCCCCTTTGCCTCAGCATTTCGGCAAAGTATATACCAATGGACAGGGCAGTTCCACCGGCCCCTGCCTGGAATGAAAATCCATCATGGACGATGCCAGTCTCGCTGCAGAATTGCGCTGTCATCTCAGCTAGCAAAAGACGGTCGGGACTTTTAGTAATTTCAGTGGTACCTGAAATTATTTTTTCAGGAATGCCGACTTTATCCACCACGACCACAAAATCCACGTAATTGCCTTGTATCTGCCATGGAACACAGGGAAAAGGTACCAGGTTATCGGTGACAACAATCACTTTGTCAGCATACTGCGAATCGGCCAGGGCAAAACCAAGCAGTCCACAGGCTGCAGGACCCCGGTCACCTGTTGCATTGCCGAAGCAATCGGCAGTAGGAGCAGCTATTACGGCAATATCAATATGAACTTCTCCGTCCTGTATGGCTTGATAACGTCCCCCGTGCGAACGAAGCACACCCAGGCCCGACATTTTACCTTCGGAAGTGAACCGTCCCAAAGCACCATTCATACTACCCTCAATATGATGGATCACACCGCTTTCGAGGTATTTTATCATAGGTGAATGGCATTCAAACGAAGCCGATGGCATCCAGGTTAGGTTTCTGATTCCCAACTCTGCAGCAGCGTCAAAAATCTGGTTTCCAACCAAATCTCCATTCCGGAAATGATGATGGGTCGAAATCGTCATTCCATCTTTAATGCCGGCTCTTACCAAAGACTCTTTCAGGGAGGGAACTATCTTGTTGCCGTCATCGGGAAAATCGGCACAACTGGAGATAGGGGGGGCATATTTACGCCCTGTGGGCCTGAATTGCCCCACACCCATAAAAGCAACAACATCCTTGCCGTTAACAACCTGGGGCACAATACGTCCCAATGCATTTGTCGTAAGCTTATCGTATTTTGACATATCTTCTGATCAAATATTAATACATGACCTAAATTACACTAATCTTGCTTTGGACTATGCTGTTAAAAATTCTTCACGCCATGTGGGTGAAAGCTTTCCCATGATAACAGCCAGGTCGATCACTTTCTGGGCGCGCTTTACCACGGGTGGATCGATCATTTTGGTGCCTAACGAAACCACGCCAAGGCCCTTGGCAGTGGCTTCAATAAAAGCATTTACTATCTTTTTTGCTTTCTCAATTTCAATTGCATCCGGTGCATAATTCTCATGAATTACCCGAATCTGGCGGGGATGTATGCATCCCATGCCATCGAATCCAAGAGCCTTTGACCGTATCACATTATCTTTAAGTGCCTCCATATCTGCTATATCGCTGAATACAGAATCGATGGCCTGGACCCCAGCAGCTTTGCAGGCATTTACGACCATGCTTCGGGCAAAAAACGACTCGGTTCCTTCCTGTGTACGGCGTGTACCCAGGTCGGCTGTATAGTCTTCGAGCCCGATGGCCACGGCAACCACATTCTGACTTTGTGCAATTTCGAGAGCTTTGAGAACACCAAGTGCGCTTTCGATAATGGGCATAAGCCAAATGTTGCCGTCAATGCTGTACTTATCTTTCAGCTTTGCGATTTCCTCATTCACAAGCCTGAGTTGTTCAGCATTTTCGCATTTTGGCACCAAAACCAGGTTAACATTATGAGGCACGAGATATTCAAGATCTTTGAGCCCTGCTGGTACCTGGTTGATACGCACCATTCTTTCAGCGCCATAGAAATCCATATTTCGCAATGCATTCCTTACCAGGAAGCGGGCTTCATATTTCTTATCAGGTGCCACAGCATCTTCCAGGTCAAGAATAATACCATCGGGTTTGTGAATACCGGCATTTATCATGAGGCTGGGAGTGTTACCTGGAAGGTAGAGCCTGGAAAAACGATTCCTGTCGCGGGTGGTTGAATACTTATTTTCGGCAAGAATAGGAAGCAAATACTCTTTATTCGTTTTTACAAGCTGGCGGATAGCTGCCTCAAGCCTGGCTGCCATTACAGGGGCAAGTGCGCCGGAATCTTCGACCAGTATGCGGGCATGATTGATTTCAAAAAAAGCCAGAATTTCAAGCAATAGCTTGCGGATTTCCAATCCGTACATCGATTCTACTTTACTGACCAACTCAAGTTCGATGCCGCCACTCTCAGTAAGTTCCAGGGTAATATTACAATCGGAGCGTATCCCTTTACCCTTGTTGCCAATAACTGCCAATTTGTCGGTTAAAAACTCCATAATCCTTGATTTATAAGTTTTAGGTGTGTTTTCTGTAGCTTGTGAACGAATTCACAACCCGGCAACAAAGTTACATTGGCCAATGAATATAGCAAGGAATAATATGACAATTATTTTAAAAATTTTAGCGATGCAGGTAGATAGCTATGCTTCAGAATCTCATGGTTAAGGATATAATTATAAGAAGTATGTTAATTACTTAATTTAAAAAACTGTTATTTACTACACACACAAACAGGATACGGCTGCTATAAAAAGATGATAAAACTGATAGAAATATTGATTTTCAATGCAATAAGGAAGTAAATACTAATGAGAAAGGGTTTGCCTGACCAGGCTATTAATGCGGAAGAACCTACAGTTTTATACTTTATGGGCTGTCGAAAGAAAGATGTTTGCAACTTAACCCTGACCCTGGGTACTCCAATTATTGAGTATATTCAGCCAGGAAACTATGCTATAATCCAGTACAAAAAAAAAGAAGTGCGAAGCACTCCTTTTTTTTATTCAATTTTAAGACTGAAATTACTTGGCAGGTGTAGCTTTAGCAAGTGAATCAGCTTTAGCTGCCTCAGCAGCAGTTTTAGCAGCAGCAGCAACTGAATCAGCTACGCGGGTTTCTTCAACTTTAGCTAATGAATCAGCTGTAGCTGCAAGTTCAGCTTTTGAAGGGCCTGATTTACAAGCTGCGAAAGTTGCAAGACCTGCAACCACAAGTAAGAATAACAGTTTTTTCATGTGTTGTTTGTTTTAGGAGGTTAATTTGCTGCAAAATTATACAAATATTAATCACATTGAGCACGTTTTTTTCTTTTACTACTAACTTTTTTTTCTTTTTTTTGTTAACAGGCTATCAGTTAATATCTATTTGCCTACTCAGACAACAACTTTGGACGCATTGGTAAATTTAATGCAATAATGGCACGAAATTTGTCGACCAAATAATTAATGTTATAAAAATACATTTTTTAATAAAAATCCAGCATAATTACCTAAGCGAAAACCAATTCTAACACAAAAACCCAAAAAAATGAAAAGACTCAGTTATTTATTTGCCATTCTTTTAGCCGCCTCTGTTACTTCTTTAACATCCTGCAGCAAGGATACAAGTACCACGGATGTAAAACCAACCATTAATTTTGTCGGTGGAACAGGATTTATTTCCGGCGATGTTACTCTCAAAGCTGGCGAATATATGAAAGTTGGTATCAGCGCGTTTTCCAACTCAAGCAGCAAAGCCAAGCTTAAAAACCTTAAAGTAGTAAGGACCTTTAATAACATTCCGTTTGTGGCGCTTGACTCGACCCTGAGTTCTACCGATGCATTTAACATTACGCTCGAATCGTATGCATATCCTGAAGCCGGAACCGAGCGCTGGACTTTTACCATCACGGACAAGGATAATGAATCTACCGAAATTGCTTTCAATGTTACTACTACAGCAGGCGGCCCAATTACATCCTATAACCAGAAAATTCTGGGATCATACGACAATTCAGCTTATGGCAGTTCATTTGCCTCATCTGACGGAACGGTTTATACTCTGGCAGATGCAAAAGCCAATGCTGCCAAAATCGACTGGATGTATTATTACGGTGCAACCAACCTGGCAACCTTGGCTTCGCCAAATGACGCTACCGTTTTAGCAATATTCACATCGACCAACGGCCCAGCTAACTGGAGTGTAAGGAATGATACCCGGTTTGCCGCATGTACATTACCTTCAGGATTAACCTGGGACAACATTACTACCGATGCCGAAATCGTCCCACTGGCATCAGTTGCTGCTGATACGAAAGCGAACATGTTGGCTATAGGCCAGATAGTTGCATTTAAAACTGTTGCAGGCAAACAGGGACTTATCAAAATTGAAGCTATCACCGGTACAGGTGCAGGTTCAATCACTTATTCAGTTAAAGTTCAGCAATAAACTGGCCTCAACTGCCACATCTTAAATAAGAGATGCCTCAGGGCATCTCTTATTTTTTTATTTTTGCCGGGGGAAACTTTTGCAGCAGTAAAAAAAAGTCCTCGATCAGTTTCCAAACCATATAGCTGAAATGCTTACTTAAAAGAATACATGTTAACTTCTTTACGGAAAATACGTTTTTCGGGGAATCCCCAGATTGTGCTTGCACTAAGGTTGCTCCTTGTTTTGTTTCTGATGATATTGAGCAGGTTGCTACTCTATTTTTTCCACCCTTCCCTTTTCCCGGGTATTATTCCTTCAAAACTCCTATATTATATTTTTACCGGTATGCGGTTCGATATACCTGCCATTCTTTATGCCAACGCTTTATATATTTTTCTCCTGGCTATACCGTTCCGGTTCAGAAGAAGGCGCACCTTCAGCATCATCGCCAACTCAATTTTCTATATTTCAAATATTGTACTTTTTATACCAAATTTTGCTGATTCAGCCTATTACCCTTTCACCCTCAAACGAATGACAGCCGATATCTTCAAATATATTGGTACCGGTGACGATACGGCTAATATGATGCCACAATTTATCCGCGACTATTGGTATCTCTTATTCTTATTGCTGACGGCTGTTTTCCTGCTGGTTTTTATATCAAGGCGTATCAGTATCTCAAGCCGGTACGTCATGCAAAAGCATCTTCATTATTACCTTTCGCAAAGTTTGGCCATGCTGCTGATCTTTGCCGTTTTCACTATAGGTGCACGTGGAGGTTTGCAACTGAAACCGGTCGGAATATTGAGCGCTTCAGAATACGCACCGGCTGAGGAAACAGCAGTAGTTTTAAATTCCGCCTTCACACTTATGCGTTCATCCGGTCAAAAGGGAATACCACGGGTGAGCTATTATTCTGACGAGAAAGAGTTGAACAGCATCTTTAACCCACAAAAAAACTATGCAATTTCTGATAGCCTTGGTAAGGGTGTGGCTATGCAGAAAAAGAATGTATTTATTATTATTCTCGAAAGCTTTTCGGCTGAGCATATTGGAGTGCTTACCCATCAGAAGGGCAACACAAAAAGTGATTTCACCCCATTCCTCGATAGCCTGGCTGAAAAAAGCCTTGTTTTCGAGGGATTTGCCAATGGCAAACGGAGCATCGAAGGAATTCCTGCCGTTTTGGCATCCCTACCCACCTGGATGACCGAGGATTTTATCACTTCTCAATACTCATCCGATAAATTTAACAGCCTGGCTAGCATTCTGAAAACAGAAGGCTATAATACTTCATTTTTCCATGGAGGGAAAAATGGCACCATGGGATTCGATGCATTTTGCCGGTCCGCTGGCTTTGATAACTACTATGGCAAAAACGAGTACCCTGATCAATCCGATTTCGACGGCAACTGGGGAATATCAGATGAACCTTACCTGCAGTATATCGCAAACACACTCAACGGCAAAACCCAGCCTTTTATGGGCGCTGTATTTACGCTTTCATCGCATCATCCCTATAAAGTACCTGCAAAATACAGGAATAAATTCCGGAAAGGCCCTCTGGAAATTCAGGAAACTATTATGTATACGGATTTTGCGCTTCAGAAGTTTTTCGAAAAAGCGTCGAGCATGCCATGGTTTAAAAATACTATTTTCGTAATCACCGCTGATCATACATCCGAGGCATGGCAAGCATTTTATAAAAACAGGGTGGGGCAATACGCGATCCCGATCATCTTTTTTGAGCCACAGAGCGGAGCGGTTGCTCATACAGGAATTATAGCACAGCAGACGGATATAATGCCAACACTGCTTGATATGCTTCATTATCCAAAACCATTTATAGCTTTTGGAAGTTCTTTGTTGAGGAAGGATGAGCCACATTTCGGGCTCAGTTTCCTGAATGGGAATTACCAGTTAATACAGGATAATTACGCGTGGCAAACAGATCATTGCAATTCAAATGCGCTATACAATTTCGCCAATGACAGCATGCTTACAATAAACCTATACACTAGGAATGCGGCTGCCAATCGGGATAAATTACTCAAAGCAGTTATACAGCAATATAACAACCGGATTATTAAAAATAAGCTGTCGATTCGATAACCTATGACTGAAGGAAAAAAGAATATCGTCTTTATTGTTAATCCCAAAGCCGGGATAACACCTAAAAGCAAGGTCGTAATTGAGTTGTTGGCAGGAAATATTATTCCATCTTCCCGTTTTATACCGGAAGTTCTTTTTACTGAGCGAGCAGGTCATGCCACTGAACTTGCAAAGGATGCCATTGGCAGGGGAGCGGATATCATTGTGGCATCCGGGGGTGACGGTACAGTGAATGAAGTGGCTTGTGCAATGGTAAATACAGGTATACCAATGGGAATCCTTCCGGCAGGATCAGGAAACGGACTGGCGCGCTGCCTGGGTATATCCATGAGTTACGCATTGGCATTGAGAACAATTATCAGGGGAAATACCAGGATGATGGATGTTGCTATGGTAAACGATATGTTGTACACCAGCATTGCCGGAATCGGTTTTGACGCTTATGTAGCAGGCAAATTTGCTGAATCTTCCATCAGGGGCGTGATTTCCTATATGCAGATCATTCTCAATGAATTCAGCAATTACGAGCCACTGACCTATAAACTGACAATTGATGGAACAAGCTTCGAGAAGCAGGCACTAATGATTATCTTTGCAAATAGTAATCAGTTTGGGTTTAATACACGAATCGCACCTGATGCACTGGTCGATGATGGTTTCCTTGATATTTGTGTTTTTAAAAAGATGCCATCATCGCAATTATTGAATTTTGGCTACCACCTGATGATGGGATCACCTCTTAAGACCGGGTACGCTGAATATCACCGGGGAAAGAACATTACGATTGAAAATGTATCAGAAACCCTGATGAACATTGATGGCGAACCACGTTTAATGACATCACCTATCAACATCAGTATCAACCCATTGTCGTTGTGCGTGGTAGTGCCCTAAATAAAGGAACAACCCATCATGACAGCGGGTAAATCAAGATTTCTAATTCATGGCAAAGAAAAATAAACCCTCAGGAGTAGTATATTCCACCAACCCAAGTTATAATTACCGGGTAGAAGAGCCGGTTGAGCCTTCGACCTTGCCTCCTCAGCAACAAAACCTGCGTGTAATGCTTGATCGCAAGCATCGTGGCGGCAAGCAGGTGACGCTGATAACTGGTTTTATTGGTACCCAGGATGACCTCGAGGAGCTGGGCAGGATGTTGAAGAGCAAATGCGGAGTAGGAGGGTCGGCTAAGGACAACGAAATTATTATCCAGGGCGATTTCAGGACTAAAGTCATGGAATTATTCACAAAAGCTGGTTATAAAGCCAAATTAGCCGGAGGTTGACCATGTTACTTCTCTGAAAATCAATAAAGTATATTTATTAGTAATCCATTAATATTCAGCGTATGTTCGAATCACCTGTCAGGGCAATAGCCCTGTGGCTAACAAGACTTGGTCTTACGCCAGAAGTTGCTGCGAAAGTCGCAGGCGTTTCCGATTTTTTAGCGATACTACTTATCAGCACCATTATTTATTATGTAACCAAGTATTTTATCACCCGGGTATTGAAACGCATTGCCTTACGAACAGCCAGCAACTGGGATGACGCCTTGCTTGAACACAGGGTTTTCCAACGCATGGCCTTCCTGGTTCCGGGCATACTTGTTTACCAGACTATCCCGGTGACTCTGGATGAATTTCCCGGTTTTATAGGGGTCGCATTAAAGCTCACGAATATATATATTATTGTCATTTTCCTGCTCATCTTAAACTCATTTTTAAATGCGGTTTATGCCATGTACCAGAAAAGTGAGTTTGCGCTGTATCACCCCATAAAAGGGTATATACAAATTGGCAAAATAGTAGTGTATATAGTTGTATTCCTGTTAATTATATCCCTTCTTTTCGATCAGTCTCCGTTTTATATGCTTACTGGTTTGGGTGCATTTTCAGCCGTCCTTCTCCTTATTTTCAAGGATCCAATTCTGGGATTTGTAGGAGGCATTCAACTGTCAGCCAACGATATGGTGCGCCAGGGCGATTGGATCAGCATGCCGAAGTTTGGTGCTGATGGTACCGTACTCGAAATTTCGCTAACTACGGTGAAAGTTCAGAATTTTGACAATACAATTTCGACTCTTCCGACGTATTCGCTTGTTTCCGAGTCGTTTCAGAACTATCGCGGCATGAAAGATTCCGGTGTCAGGCGGATGAAGCGTTCAATAAGCATTGATATGTCGAGCGTAAAATTCTGCACACAATCTATGCTCGATAAGTTCAGGAAAATAACCATTCTACAGGAATATATTGACAGGACCGAAGCTGAGCTCGAAAACTACAATAAAGAAAACAAAATAGATAATTCTGTTTTCATAAACGGGAAACGTCAGACTAATATTGGTGTTTTCCGGGCGTACCTCGAAGAATACCTGGCTCATCACCCTTTAGTGGATAATACGAGTGATTTGCTTGTACGTCAGCTACAGCCGAACTCGTCCGGAATTCCTATTGAAATTTATGCATTTACGCTGGAAACCGGCTTTATTCGTTACGAAAAGGTTCAATCGGATATTTTCGATCATATCCTGGCCATTATTCCTCAGTTTGATCTGCGGGTTTTCCAGAGTCCGACAGGTGAAGACCTTCGTCAGAGTAATGCGGTTTATTTTGAGCGGAATGACATGCCTGCCTGAATCAACAATGCGGCTTAACCTTTGGGTGCAGCCTTATTTTTAAAATATTCGAACCAGGTTACATTCATCAGTAACATCAGCAGTCCGTATACCAAATCTTCAACCGGTATGGTTCCCAGGCGGATACCCAGGTTTTGCGCATCATCGTAACTAACCACTTCTCCAGGTATAAAGGAACCTGTTAGCAGCCCATTAACGATAAAAAAAGGGAGAAGTGTAACGAGGTACATGAGGTAAAACCGACCCATATACTGCGGATGTAATACAAAAAGGTGAAAAAGCAAAAATGCCGCGGTTGCTATAAAAGTTACCGAAGTATATAGCCTCCCTGTATTCATCAGCCCAACAACCGCCAGCAGTATGGCTAATAACAATGTAATCCGGTCAGCGTATTTACCTAAATAATCCTTCTTCACCAGGTAGTTTAAGGAATGGTAGGTGAAGATACAGGCATAAGGAATAGCGACAAAAAACAGCCATTCTTCAATGGGAAGGTTCCCTATATACGTTCCAGTCAAATACGTGGCATTGAAACCCCATACGCCCAGGTCGGTTTTTACCATGTCCCAGGGAATGAAAACAAGCATGGTCAGTAGGATAGCCGGAAAAAGAAACCGCCATTGCTTCTGAAACTTGAGCCTTTGATCGAAACCAGCTATAAAAGGGATGCTTGCAGCTCCCAGGTCTATAATCAGATATAACCAATTGTCCATTCAGTAGCTGAGTTTTAAAATCGTTTCCGTAAAGGATTGTTGCCTTTACGCATTTTTCTTTTTACCAAACTCTTCCTTATAATACTTCATGGGAGCAATAAGGAATCCAAAATTATATTCCGCATGCGGATTATGGTGTTCCCGGTGCGATTTCACCGTAGCCCGCAGGTAACGGTTCGAAACGTTCTTAAAAAGAGGAATCCTCTGGTGTACGTATACATCGTGAAACATAAAGTAGGCTGCCCCATAAAGCATAATGCCTATCCCTAAACTCAAAAGGTAACTGTCCGGCATTGTGGCGCCAAGGTAAATCAGCAGAATGCTGGGGACGGCAAATATTACGGCAAAAATATCATTCCACTCAATTTTCCTGCCATCCCGAATATGGTGATCCCTGTGAAAGAACCACATAAACCCGTGCATAACGTATTTATGTGTAAACCAGGCCATAAACTCCATAAAGAAGAAGGCCGCAATTACCAGCAGAACATCGATTAAAACTTCCATTTTCGAAAATTCATATTAGGGTTAAGGACTAAAAACAATTTAGCAGGCAAACAGTTCAGGAAACCGGTCTTCCATTTTTTCGATGATGATCCTGAACCAGACTGTGTAATTTTCGGGTTTCGACCGCATATCTTCCATTAAATCAGTAAGTTTAACCCATTTATAATCACCTGCTTCTATAGGGTTCAGCACAGGCAGCCCATCGAAAGTGCCCAAAAACACGTGGTCAAATTCATGTTCAACCAGGCCGTTGTCGAAATGTGCTTTATATATAAAGTCAAAGGATTTATGTAGTTGAGTGATGAAACCCATTTCTTCCCCTAGCCGGCGGGTAGCAGCTTGCAGGCTGTCTTCCCCGGGTCGCGGATGGCTGCAGCAGGTATTACTCCATAAACCGGGTGTATGATATTTACTTAGAGCCCGTTTTTGCAAAAGCACTTCCTTGCCGGTATTGAATACAAGCACTGACAGCGCGCGGTGTAACTCGCCTTTTACATGTGCTTCCATTTTTTCCATTTGGCCGACAGCCTGGTCGTGCATATCAACAAGAATTACATTCTCCGTCATTATTTCTTACTATTGAATTTTATAATCAGTTGGTTGATAGCTTTTTTGTCGGCAGATTCCAAATTAGAATCAGAGAGTAAAAGCCGGCAAATCCGTTGATAAAGGTAGGCATTTGGATGATCGGGCGAGACATTTTTCAGTGTATTGATGATCAACTTTTCGTCGCTGCCGGTATCGCCATTATATCCAAGAAACCAGGGAGCATTAAGTTGAGTGGCCAGCCGAAGGAACCGTATTTCAATATCAAGCGGGCTAAGTGAGACTGCTTTTTCCAATTCACTCTTGCCCCGGTTAAAATATTCTATTTTGTTCCACACCCCTTTCACATCAGCGGCCGAAGCAGCAGAGGAGGCTCCACGGTATGCGAGCAATACGGCATTTTTTGAAAGATCAGCCCTTTCGAGCGAATGATAAAGATTCAGGGCACCACCAATGGATGAATTCATTGTAAAGAACTGATTTCGTACCTTTTCGAGGCCGGGAGTTTGAGCTGCCAATCCCGGCATAATCCAATACGAGGCCTGTAAGAGTAAAATGTACAACCAACGGTTTATCATATACGGTGGGTTAAAAACTTCAGATAGGCAACCAGCAGCAGGAAATATTTCCGGCTGTCCGGTATTCGTATTCTCTGGGCGAGGATCTTTTCGGCTTTTACACGCCTGATCTTCAGTAATAACTCATGAAAATACACATATGCCACATAAACGCCGAAGCGGGCACCGTCAGGAAGCTTCCTTATGCCGGCAAGCCCGTTGGCAAAGTCCTTTTCTATATCCGCTTCAATAGCCGATTTGGTGCTTTCATCCCAATGTTCCACATCAATCCCAGGGAAATAGCTTCGCCCTAAGCCTTTAAAATCCGCATCCAGGTCGCGCAAAAAATTAATCTTCTGAAAGGCGGATCCCAGCCTCATGGCCGAAGGTTTAAGTTCGTCATACTTCTCCAGGTCTCCTTCACAAAATACCCTCAGGCACATTAATCCGACTACTTCCGCCGAGCCTAAAATATATTGTTCGTACTTCTCCTGGTCATACCTTACTTTCTCCAGATCCATTTCCATGCTCCTGAGGAAAAGGTCAACTGACTCCTTGTCAATTTTATACTTATTGACAACCGACTGAAAATTGTTCAATATAGGGTTTAAACTGATCTTTTCTTCGATTGCGATATACGTGTCTTCTTTAAAACGTTTTAGAAGTTTGTTTTTATCATAACCCTCGAACGAATCAACGATTTCATCGGCAAAACGGACAAACCCATAAATCCCGTAAATTGGATCATGGAACCGCTTACTAAAAAAACGAATTCCCAACGAAAATGACGTACTGTAAACGACAGTTGTCATTTTACTCGAATTCCGGGATATCATATCAAACAATTCTTTCATATCGGAATCAGCTATTTAAACTGAGTATTTAACATGTGATTTGATTTTGCTTTTTTGATGTAGCTTTTTTTATGGTATTGAAGGACTTTCCAAACCTATTCCTTAACTCTGGCGGCTTTCATAATGAGCCTGGCAGCCATCTCACCCGAAATCAGGGCTGGCGGTACACCCGGTCCGGGAACGGTGAGTTGACCCGTATAAAAGAGATTACTGACTTTTTTACTCCTCATCTTCGGTTTCAGAAATGCTGTCTGCAAAAGTGTATTTGCCAGCCCGTAAGCGTTTCCCTTAAAAGCATGGTAATCGCTTTCAAAGTCAGCATGCGCATAGGTGCGTTTGTAAACGATGTTACAGCTGATATCCTGCCCGGTAAGCTGTTTGAACCTATCGAGCATGATCTGGAAATACTTCTCCCTGATTTCTTCGGTATCCTCCAGGCCTGGAGCCACAGGAATCAGGACGAAAAGGTTTTCCATGCCCTCCGGTGCCACGGTAGGATCCGTTTTGGATGTGCAGCTGAAATACAGGGAAGGATTTTCGGGCCAGGAAGGATTTTCATAAATGGAACCCGCGTGTTTCGCCAGGTCCTGGTCGAAGAACAGGGTATGGTGTTCCAGGCCTTCGAGTTTTTTATCAATTCCAAGGTAAAAAATAAGTGATGACGGTGACAGTACCCTCGAATCCCAGTATTTGGCCGTATAAGACCTGAATTCTTCAGGCAGTAGATTCTGTTCAACATATTGATAATCAGCTGAACCCACCACATAGTCAGCCTCGTATTGAATGCCGTTGGCATGCACTGAGCTGACTTTTTTGTTATTAAACATCAGCTTATCCACAGGGCTGTTGTAAATAAATTTCACACCCAGCGATTGTGCGAGTTCAACCATACCTTCCACAACTTTGTACATTCCGCCAACAGGGTACCAGGTCCCCAATTTTATGTCACCATAATTCATGAGGCTGTATAGGGCAGGAGTGCTTTTTGCCGTTCCCCCGAGAAAAAGAATCGGGAATTCAAGCATTTGCCTCAGGCGGGGACTTTTAAAATGTTGTTTCAGGTGTGAATCGAACGACCTGAACATATGCAGCCTGAAAACGGATGCAAGTATCTCAGGGCGAACATATTCCAAAACGGATAGCCCGGGCTTGTAAACGAACTTACTCATAGAGACCTTGTATTTATACTCGGCTTCCGACAAGAATGCAATCAACTCAGCCCCGGCGCCGGTTTCTTCTTTTTCGAAAATTTCGACAATTTCCTCAAAGGAAGCCGGCATATCGAGCATTTGATCTTTTCCGAAATAAAACCTGTACGACGGATCCAACCTATGCAACTGGTAATAATCCTCTGGAGTTTTATTGAAAATAGAAAAGTATTTCTCAAAAACATCTGGCATCCAGTACCAACTTGGGCCCATATCAAATGTAAATCCATTTTCGGCAAACCTACGTGCGCGGCCTCCCGGCGTACTGTTCTTTTCCAGGACGGTAACCTCAAAGCCGGCCAGTGCAAGCACCGATGCCGCAGCAAGTCCTGAAAATCCGGCCCCTATAACAACAACTTTTATCTTAACCATTATACTTATATGACTTCAAGTTAAACAAGCGCAAGTGCATTTTGTTTAACATAAACAGCAATTATATTAAACAGTTTTTAAGGAGCCACCAAATTGAATTTCTATTTATATCAATATTTTACGTATCTTTGCAGCAGTTATTCAACAGATAACAGGGCTGCCGGGATACCGGTTGAAAATCAGATAAAAAAAACATAGAAAAGTTTTTTATTTGAATGAATTGTAGTAATTTTGCAGCCCGAAAAATGGAAAGATAAGCAATTAAACGTTACACAGATATGTATTTAACGCCTGAAATCAAAAAGGATTTATTCAAAGATAACGGTCAATCGGATGCAGATACCGGATCAGCTGAAGGACAGATAGCTCTCTTCACTTTCCGTATCAAGCACCTTACCGAGCACCTGAAAGAAAACAAAAAAGACCTGGCCACTCAGCGTTCGCTGGTTCGTCTGGTTGGTAAACGTCGTAAGATGCTTGATTACCTGAAGAAGAAAGAAATCGATCGTTATCGTGCTATTATTGCCAAGCTCGGACTTCGCAAGTAATAGGTTCTATGATATTTCACAAGGAAAGGCAATCTTCAAATTGCCTTTTTTTGTATTGATACGAACTTGAATTACCTTCCCCTTATAAAAAGAGGAAGTATGAGTTGAAAATCGGGGTACATAGTTAAAAATGCAAGATGTTTTCTGTAAACTATTGAATAATAATCGAATGATAATTAACTGGTCGCTTCCTTATTAATAGGCTGCAACCAAAACAGGTTGATCCGTGGTGCTCTATTCAACCTGTCGCTCAAAGCAAAATCAAAGCACATTTGTTACACAATTGAAAAAAAAGAGGTAAATTATGGAAGGAATTGTTAAAACCTTCGACATTGGCGACGGACGCCTGATTTCGTTAGAAACCGGCAAATTAGCCAAACAAGCTGACGGTGCTTGTGTTGTAAAAATGGGAAACACTATGCTGCTCGCTACCGTGGTGGCGGCTAAGGAGGCCAAAGAAAATGTGGATTTCATGCCACTTTCGGTTGAGTACCGTGAAAAGTATGCTGCTTCCGGCAGGTTTCCAGGGGGATTCTTTAAAAGGGAAGCCCGCCCAACTGATAACGAAATATTGATTTCACGTTTGATCGACCGCGCTTTGCGTCCGCTTTTTCCAGACAATTATCAC
>JBAXXB010000068.1:0-17553 GCA_037128115.1 Bacteroidota bacterium | reverse complement strand
ATCATATACCTGAATCCGGCATCCCTGGCAACCATAGCCCATTTATCAGGGTTGAAATTCACAGGGTTGAAGGTTGTCTGCAGGTTTTCGTACGCCCTTTTATAGGTAAAATAATCCTGTGAATAAGGCCCTTTCCGCTGGGTCCATCCCTCGTCTTCGGGGCAGATACTCCACGATTCCACCACGCCCCACTGGCTATAAGTGCCCCAGTGCATAAAGATGCCGAATTTCAGGTCCTGCCACTCCTCCAGGTTCTTAACCACCTGCGGATCCTTAGGCATAATATAGGGTGCCTCTTTTTCCTGGGCTTTGAGGGAATAGAAACTCATCAGCCCCAGTATAAATGCAAAGCAAATTGATCTCATGTGAAGGTTGTATTTATTGTTTAAAACGAAAAGCTTTTACCAGTCTCTGTCATCCTGATCAATAGTTCCGGTAGCATTATACAATGGACCGGACGGTCTGGAACCCATGTAGGAATAATAGATAATAAAGAGGTAACTTACCAGGGGAACCAGGATGGCGAGGGCCATGCTGTGTGTTTTGTCGGATATCATGCCCATCAGAGGAGTACATACCGCACCCCCGATAATGGCCATCACAACTATAGATGCACCCAGTTTGGTATGTGGGCCGAGGCCTTTGATGCTTAATGCAAAAATGGTGGGAAACATCAGCGACATAAAAAAGCTGCTTGTTACCAGAGCCCAGCCACCTATCAGACCGGGCATTAGAATAGCAGTGGAACAGAGCGCTACATTGATTATGCTGTAAAGGCCCATGAGTTTTTTAGGCTCAAAGCGTTTCATAAGGGCGGTCGAAACAAAACGCCCCACTCCAAAAGCCACAATCGCGATAAACAGCATGGCTCCTGCTTCTTTTTCCGGCTTCTGCATGTAATCTTTCAGGTATTGTATCATAAAACTCCAGGTCCCTACCTGCGCCCCCACATAAAAGAACTGGGCAACTACACCTCTTAAAAAATGCGGGTAATGCAGTAATGTCGAAAGTTTCCCCCTGTTTTCACTTTCTTTGCCTGTATTTTCCCGTTCAACAGGAAATTTAGTCCGCCAGATTAAGAAAGCCCATAAAAGGATGATAGTCCCGATTATGAGATATGGTGGGCCCACCCGCATGATTTCCTCATGCAGGTATGCTTTGTAAGTACCGGCATTTTTTAATGTTTCGATCTGGCTGCCCGATAATTCCGTTCCCGAGAAAATAAAAACGGTCCCAACCAGCACTCCTGTCATGGATCCCAGTGGATTAAAGGATTGCGAAAAATTCAGGCGGTGCTCCGAAGTAGCGGGATCACCCAACACTGCAATAAAGGAGTTTGATCCGGTTTCGAGAAAAGCCAAACCACTCGCGATAACAAACAGGGCAAAAAGGAAGAATCCATACCTGCCGGTGCTTGCTGCCGGCCAGAACAGGAAACATCCTGCCGCAAACAATAACAGCCCTATAATAAGCCCGGTTTTGTAATTGTATTTATCCATGATCAATGCTGCCGGTAGCGCCAGCAAAAAATACCCCATATAAAATGCCGATTGCACCAGGCCTGCCTGTAAACGGTTCAGCTCGAAGGACTTCATAAACTGGGGAATGAGTATATCGTTCAGGTTATTGGGTAAAGCCCACAGAAAGAAGAGAGCCGTCACCAGGACGAACGGAAGTATTGATTCTTTGCCGACGATCTTGTGTTTTTCAGCCATGCGATTAGTTTATATACTAGTTAGCCTTGAAATGAGAATTAGAATGTTAGGGTGCTGAAGGAACATACCTTCTATAAATTGTGTTTCCGCCTGATCCTGATCTGCATGGCGCCTTCAACCGGTTTGTCCGATACCAGTATGATGTATCCTCCTCCGCCTGCCCCCGACAGTTTCCAGCCCCACGCTTTATCCTTATACTGATCTATCATCTTAAGAATATCAGCATCCGCCATATCGGGAAACATGGCGATCTGGGCTTCGAAGGAACGCCGGAACGCATTTCCGAAAGCCTGTATATCCTTATGCAGGATGGCGTCCCAGCAATCTTCGGTAGCCAAGGCAAGATCCCTGGCCCCGGCAGCGCTTATGGCAGTATTAGCGAGTGGGCTATATGAGCCCACACGGGGTCCCAGGGTTACCAGGTAAAGGTTCTTCTCAATCCAGCTTAGAATATCTTCATCCGAAACCGGGGTGATGTATTCGGGCCAATACTTACCCGCATAATCCAGCTTATTGAGCCCGGGCAATACGATACCAAGCGAATCCTGCGAACCGGAAATTTCGGCAGTCCCCGGAGGGTTTTCGAAACTGAAGAGCATCTTCGCCAGGTGTTCGGCAGGTCCATGCGGTATTTCGTTATGCCACAGCTCTATGGCTTTACGGCGGGTACTCGACGACATGCCGCTGCGGTCGTTAAACTCTATGGTAGGTTCAATGCTGATGGTTATTACAGAACCGGGATGATGTTTTGAAACAAAAGGCTGATCGAGCCACCCGCCCGCCAGGTCGATGCGGAATGGGATGGTACATTCAGTCCGCAAAGTGGTTGTGGAGCGAACGGGAAGGCCGGCATGCGGAACCCGCTTAAGCACATGGTATTCAATTCCCATTTCTTTGCACAAGGCCTGTTTGGAAGGAGTATGGCCATCTTCATTTACCACAAATATATCGGGCATCAGCTCATTCAGTTCTTTTTCAAAATCTAAATAACCCCAGCCTGAATTAATGATACATCTTGTTACGCAAGCCAATGAAGCTATCATATATTTGCGTTCGTCCTGGTTGTTGACCGGGTATCGCCCCTTGAGCTGGTTAACATTTTCATCAGCGCCAATGCTTACATACAAGTCACCAAAAGCAGCGGCTTCCTGCAGGAAAGCAACGTGCCCGCTGTGCAACAGGTCGAAACAACCGGTAACAAAAACCTTTTTCCTCAGCTTTACCTGGATTGCATTTTTGCTGTCTGTATGAAAAACCTCCTTCATTGGTAATGGCAGCGCTTCTGTTTTCAAAACCCTGGCAATGATTTCAAGCAGGAACGAATGATCCGAAAGTTTCTCCGTTTCAATATAAATATACAGGGTCTTATCTCCTTTGAATATTCTTAAGCATCTCAGGTCATAGGTCGTACCCCAGAAACCAATGTCGCCGAAAACCTGGTCCGCTTTCGTATTCTGAATATCTCCGGGAATTGGCAGAGTGTATGCGTACCGGCTTACATTTCCGCCTCCTGACCCTGGAAAATCAATGTTAAACCAATGACCAATTCCGGTCCACCATTCGCCATCCTTACGGTTCCCGAGAGGAAGTTGCATGGGGTCGGTAAGTTTCCACCATTCCAGAGTGGTCTTATCTTTGCCCATGGCTTTCATATCGGTATCAAAATCATTTCCTGAGTAAACCATATGGCTAAAGAGAATTCCTTCGAGCAGAAAGATGGAATAATCACTGATATTCGACTGCCTGATGCGGTCCAATACTCCCGGGAACGTATTATTATGCAAGGCGATATACTGTTCAGTAAATTCGCTATTCAATCCTATTATACTGCCTGAAATTTGAGATGTGCTATCCATTTTCTTCTTTTACAGCTTATTACAATCCTTGATTCATGTATTATGCCACTGTTTAAATCTTTTCTGACAAATCACGATGTATTTATGAGGACTTTCTTAAAGGGTCCCATTTATGTGCAAATATCGCCCTCGGGTAATCCATTTCAAAATTGTAATTGTATGGAATGTTGAATTACAGTTCTCAAAATACCTGGAGAAATCGAAAGGCATATTAGCCTTATTTGATCTTTGGAAAATCAAGCGTGATTTATCCACTTCCTGTTAATCACTGGACTTATTGCTTCAAAGGAGCAATAGCCTTAGCAATCTGTTCCCCTATCCCGATTTTATAGCCTTCGGAATAATAGATCAGGTTACCGTTCTTATCCATGATCACTATTACCGGCAGGTTATCGCTGCACTTCCTGTTTCGCAGGCGTTCTATTTCGGCAAGTGTTTTATTGCCCTTATCATAAGCAAATTTACTTTGTGCCGGAAGATTCGGAAAATTAGAGGGTTTGAATGATGCACTCACAATATCATTCGCGAAAAGCAGCTCGACTCCGCCGCCCCATTTTTCGAGCAGTTCTTTTACTGCAGGGAGATCCGCCAGTACATGTTTCGAAGGTTCTTTGTCCGGGTCAATCCAGATAAGGATAGCTCCCTTTGAATCAGCCAGGCTGCTAAGCAGCACGGGCTCACCTGTCTCATACCTTTTAAACCTGATCCCGTTGGTCTTGATTCTTCCCCAGGGTGAGGCGGGGGTGAAATCCTGCCGGATATTAACCTTTACTTCTGTAGTTACATTAGCCGGAACTTCGAAAAAACTGACAGAGGATAATACACTTCCATCCGCCTGGCGGTTGCCTGTAACCAGCAAGTATTTACCGGCTTCCACTTCTGTATTTGCTGCAAATTCGCTGATTTTAAGCCCATAATCGAAATCTATGGTGCGATAAACGCCGGCATTGTACCGTGCAATAGTGTAATTGACGGCATACTTTGGCTCATAATTTTCATCGCCATTTACAAAATGAATAAAGCCCTTTTTGGAGATATTCGCAGTAACAGGTTCAAAAGCCACGTTTTGCCATTGTTTGCCATCAAAATATTGAGGCAAATTCGTCGCCGGGTTGATACGGGCTGCGCGGCCCAGGCTGCGGCAAACGGCAACGAAAAAAATATCCCGCGAACGGTTGTCAGCCTTTCTCAATTCGTAAACGCCTTTCGGTGAGAGAGGAGCCCGGGAATGGAGGTTTGTAATATTGTCAGTTTTAATGTTTGCTTTAATCCATTCGACAAGCACATTAATATCCGTTTTCAACTGCTTTTCAAAATCCACTCCGAATTGTTGCTGCAGGCAGGCCCGCCAGGGAAGCATCATCTCGTTGGCAATGCGGCCGTTCATGATATAACGGGCAAAAAACTCTTTATCGCTTACCGAAGCTTCGTCAGAATAAACAAATGCATGCGTCAAGTGGTCTTCCAGGACTTCAGCCCTGGTATCCCTGAGGTCTTTTTCGGAGATCACTTCCAACAGGTAAACGGCCCAATCTTTTTGGGTAACCGGGGTCGCTGACAGGAATGCGGCTATTTCCGGCCAATTGCCGTAGCTCTTGCTGAAGAGGGGTAAAAGTCGTCCGGCACTCAGACCATGTTCGGCAGCAAACGAAACTACCCAGGCTGAATCCTTGAATCCTGCCATGTATTGGGACCGGATAGAGTCTTCCTGGTGAAGCCGTGATGAATTGTAATCCCTGTCCTTTTGGGTGACTTTTGAAGCCAGTGGTGACTTTTCGACCGGGGGTATGAAATCGAAACTCTCAAAAAGGTTGGCAGGATGGATGTCCGAAATCACTACTGTTACCGAATCCATTTTATCGACAGATATCTTAGTAAATCCCCATTTTTCTCCCTGGTAAGCCCAGATCAGCAGGTCACCCAGGCCGGTGATGATGGAACTTATGCCATTCTGATCACTTATACCTTTGGCGATAGGATAAAATTCTGCATAATTATACAACTGGTATTCGACAACAGCATTTGCAACAGGCTGTTTTTCAGTCGTTATCACCTTCACAAAAATGTTTTTTGCCGCAGCGTAATTCTGTACCAGGTTCAGTTCGGCAAAGCGTTCCTGCCTGTCAATCACAGGTTCGCTCCCATGATACGCTCCATAAGCGCGGGTATGCACCAGCATTGCCCTTCGGGCGGGTTCGGCAAACCAACCCATATTCAGGTCGGGATCGGGCTCGCAGGCACCCAGAAAATACCATTTACCATCAATCCACACTTCGACCCAAGCGTGGTTGTCATCGGTGTGTGCCCATCTCGGGGTGTACACCTGTCGTGCAGGGATTCCAATGGTTCTCAGCGCAGTTACGGTCAGGGTTGATTCTTCACCGCAACGCCCAAATGACGTTTTTACGGTTGCCAAGGGTGAACTGGTCCGTTCATCGCTCCCGCGATAGGTAACTTTTTCGTGGCACCAGTGGTTCACTTCCAGGGCGGCATCATGCATATTCATGCCCGCAACCCGTTTTTTGAGTTCATCATATTCCGTAATCCTGAACAAATCGAGGTTTTCATTATTTACACGCGGGGGCAACACGAAATGGAGAAAAACATCTTCAGGAATAGCCTTTCCCCATGGCATCTCGCTCCTGGCCCTGAGGACTGACTTTACCTGTTGAAGGAAAAACACACCGTCGTAATCGGCCAGGTCGCTCAGAGGCATATAGGCATATAAATAATCGAGCGCTTGCTTTTCGTAACTCGAAAGTTGGTTTTTGTATATATCAAAAAGTTGCTGGCTGCGGCCGGCTGCCATTTCCTTCTGCCCGGGCAGCATATGCTGTATACCTGCTATGGTGGCGCTGTCCCTGATCAGTTGGGCCTTGGCAGTAAAGCTAAAAACCAGCAGAAGTACTACTATAGATATCCCGGATGTTTTCGGCAGAAAATGCATGTAAGCAACTCTTTTCATTAGTTTATTTTTAATATACGTTAATAATGAAGTTATCCCTTTCCCCCAGATAATGAGGATTTTACTTAATGATAACTTCATCGGCAAACATCCAGGCAGGACCACCCTGTCCTTTATGCCCCGGTGGGCAGTTGCCGATGTTGCTGGCAATTACTTTTACATAGCGGGCATTTACCGGGTCAACCTGAATTTCAAAGGTTTTAAGTATGGTTCCTTCTTTTTCCTTGGGAACATCATTTTTCACCACCACGATGGAGCGATAATCTGTTCCATTATCAGAAACAAAGAATTCGAGTTGGGATGGCATAAAAATCCAGGCGTTAATATCCTGGAGGAACCCGGCACCGAATGTGCTGACAGCCTTTACCTTTCGCAGATCGATGACAGCTTCCAGGTTTACTTTCTCGAACCCCAGCCATCCGCCAACCCTGAAATCAGGGGAGCAACGTATGCCATCAATCAGGTTATTGGCTCCACCACTGGAGTATTGGTTAGCAGGTGGATAAGTGAGTTTGATATCCTTATCATCAGCCATCCTGGTAAATTTCGCATAAATCCATGGGCTAGAAACGCCCTTTTTCTGTGCATTAAAACGTATTTTCGAAGTCTCGGTGATGCTGAACGGACCTTTGTAAGGCTGCACCGATGATTTTCCGTCAGCGCCGGCTGCAATAAAAGAAATGCTTGCTCCTTCCAGGCCTGTGATGCTGATTTCCTTTTTGTCGATGAAAGATTTGGATGCATCGGATATGGTCGGGGAGGCAACAATCAGGTTATCGGTAATGGCAGTTACAGGTTGATTTTTTTTGCCTGAGCCCCATTTCTTATCAGGTTTATCACCCATGCTGAATGTGAGTTCGCCGCCATTCATGATATCAGTGTGCTTCAGGTAGGATGCAGCATATTTTTTACCATTCAGCGTTGCCGATTGTATGTAGAAATTGTTATCCGAAATATTGCCGGCACTGATCACGAACTTCTTTCCATTCTCCAGGTTTATGGTCACTTTGCTGAACCAGGGTGTCCCGATTACATAGAAATCGGCACCCGGGGTAACCGGGTAGAATCCCATGGCACTCATTACCGCCCATGCCGACATCTGCCCGCAGTCTTCATTTCCAGTGAGACCGTCGGGATCGTTATGATATAATGTGTTGAGTATACGGTGTACCAGTTCCTGAGTCTTCCACGGCTGGCCAACAAATGGGTAGAGGTAGGCAATATGGTGGCTGGGTTCGTTACCATGGGCGTATTGCCCTATCAGCCCGGTAATATCACTCTGGTCACGGCCTGAAGTCTTGGGGGAAGCACTGAAGAGTTCATCGAGCTTTTTAGCCAGGTTTTCCTGGCCTCCATGCAATCGGATCAGTCCGTCCATGTCCTGCACGGCCGAAAAACTATACTGCCATGAATTGGCCTCGGTATAATTGAAATTAACCTCGAAAGGGTCGAATGGCGAAAACCAGCCTCCGTTCGAACGGGCTCGCATAAAACCGGTTGAGGCATCATAGACATTTTTAAAATTCTGACCGCGTTTGATGAAATATTTGTAGTCGTCATTTTTCCCGATCGATTTTGCAAACTGGGCTATGCACCAGTCGTCGTAAGCATACTCAAGAGTTTTCGAAACGCTTTCCGATTCATCTTCAGTCGAAATAAAGCCATACTGATCGAGAGCCTTTAACCCGGCATTGTCGGTTCGTACCGCACTTTTACGCATAGCCTCTAAGGCTTTTCCTGTATCAAAACCCCTGATCCCCTTCAGGTAGGCATCCACAATCACCGGAACTGCATGATACCCTATCATACAGTTGGTTTCGTTACCGGCAAGTTCCCATACCGGAAGCAATCCTCCCTGATCGTATTGTACAAGGAATGTTTTAATGTAATCCAGGGTGCGCTTCTGGTCGATGATGGTCATAAGCGGATTATAAGCCCTGTAAGTATCCCATAGTGAAAACACGCTGTAATTGGTAAAACCGGCATCCTTATGCACCTTCAGATCACGGCCGCGGTAGCTTCCATCCACATCCATATATGTGTTAGGATTTACCATGGTATGATAAAGAGCGGTATAGAATACAGTTTTCTGGAGATCCGTGCCTCCTTCAATTTCTATTTTCGAAAGTTCCTTCTCCCAGGCAGCTGTAGCGCTTTTGCGAACAAGGTCAAAATCCCAGCCCGGGATCTCAGCTTTCAGGTTAAGCCGGGCTCCATCAATATTTACGGCCGAAATACCAACCTTCACCAGAATCTTTTCTCCGGCAGTTGTACTGAAATGAAAAATCGCTTTTATGTTCTTCTTATTATTAACGGCACTTTTAAGGCCAGCCTGGGTCTGATTATCAACTGCAATTTCATACGAAGTAAAGGGTTTCGAAAACTCGGCTACAAAATAAACATATTGGTTGTTTGCCCACGACCTGGAACGCCTGAGGCCCTCAATCTGCGTATCGCTAATAACTTTGAGTGACGACTCTAGCACTTCGTCACGGTGAAACAGGTCGACCAATATGTTGGATGCTGTCCCGGCAGGAAAAGTATAGCAATGCATACCAGCACGCATAGTGGCTGAAAGCTCGGTAATAATGTTGTAATCGTCAAGAGCTACCTTGTAATAACCGGGCTCTGCACTCTCGGAACTGTGTTTGAAGTGTGACCCATACCCTGGTTTCCCGTCGGAACCGTTGTTCCAACGCGTTTCGCCTGTGGTAGGCATAAACAGTATATCGCATAAATCAGGAACACCCGTCCCGTTCAGGTGGGTATGGGTGAAACCATAAATGTAAGTGTCATCGTAATGGTAGCCTCCACATCCATCCCAGCCTTCGAGCCGGGTATCCGGGCTTAGCTGAACCATGCCGAAAGGCATCGTTGCTCCCGGGTACGTATGGCCATGTCCCCCGGTGCCAATAAATGGATTAACATAACCGGCAGGACTTTTCTGAGCCATAGTTAAGCCTGAAACCAGCATTAAAACAAGTAGCAGCGATAGTGTCGTTTTCATACAAATAAGTGGAATATCAAGGGTTTAAATGTTAGGTTCTTTCCTATAGAAAGCGTAAAAATACGCTCTTTTTAAATTTATTTACAAAGTTGAAAAAAATATTTTATTTTTGTTCCTTTGAGAGTTAAAACAACTGAAATTTACCTTTTTAAAGTAAAACTCGTCAAAGATGAAAATGGTTCGCTTATTACTGATTATACTCTTCCTGGGATTACTTGCTTTACCCACGTACGCCCAGGAACCCCAAATTGTAATTAATCCAAGACATTATATTTGTTATCGCGCTTCAGCTCCTTTGGTTATAGATGGATGGCTGAATGAAGCAGACTGGCAGAATGCGGAATGGAGTGAGTATTTTGTCGACATAGAAGGCAGCCTAAAACCGGAGCCGCGGTACAAAACGAGGATGAAGATGCTGTGGGACAATCACTTTCTGTATATTGCCGCTGAACTGGAAGACCCCCATGTTTGGGCGAACCTCACCGAACGCGAAAGCGTTATTTTCAACGACAACGATTTCGAGGTATTTATTGACCCGGACGGGGATACCCACCATTACCTGGAATATGAAATGAATGCGTTGAATACGCAATGGGACCTAATGCTGCTTAAGCCTTACCGTGATGACCTGAAGCAGAATGTGGCCATAAATAACTGGAATTTTAACGGCATAAAATCAGCTGTTCATGTGAACGGCACCCTAAACAATCCAAAAGATACGGACCTGGGCTGGACTGTTGAAATTGCTATTCCTTTCGAATCGCTGACAGAATTGAGTATAAGCGGTTTTTTACCCGTTGAAGGCGAACAATACCGTATTGATTTTTCGCGGGTTGAATGGATGGTTGACGTTATAGACGGTAAATATAAAAAACGGACTCATTTGGTGAACGGGCAGGAAAAACCCTTGCCTGAGAACAACTGGGTATGGTCGCCACAGGGAGTAATAGCCATGCACCAGCCCGAAACCTGGGGGTTTCTGCAATTCTCCGAAAAAACGGTCGGCAATGGGGTCTATGTTTATGTACCTGACCCGGATAACGATGTAAAATGGGCTCTCCGTATGCTCTATTACAGGGAAAATGCATGGTTTGCCAAGCATCATTCTTACACTGCGGACCTTAAAGAACTTGGCCTGGAGAATTATCAACTCAATGGCAAGGCGTTTTCGCCTTCCATTAAAATGACTTATACGCTTTATGAGGCGACTTTGCAGGGAAAAGACGGTTTGTCACTCTGGCACATTGTGCAGGATGGCCGGATATGGCGCGAAGCCAGGTAAAACAACAGTTACCCGGGACGAATTACTCTTTAACGCGGCCCATCCCCAGCATTCGTATTATCCAGTCGGGCAGGTGCTTGGCCGGATCGCGTTTACGCAGGTTCAGGTACCAGCCGAACTTTTTTAGGATTGGCACTTTATGGGTTTCGACAAATTCTATCAGTGTACCATCCGGGTCTTCGATATATGAAAAATGCCCGGCTGCTTCGCCCATATCGAAACTATTGCCATCATGATTGGCAAAACTATCGACCGTAAACGGGAACCCTCGTTTGGCGCAGGCAGCATTTAAAGCTTCCATTCCCTGTATATCATAACAAAGATGGATAAATCCCAGGTCACCCCAGAAACGGCCTTCATATATCTTACGGGGAACGCGGTCAATAGCCTGAACAAGTTCGATTTCGCTGTCGCCGAACAGGCGGCTGAAGGCTCCCAGCCTGGGTTTACTGTGTTGAAGCAATGCCCTGCGGAATTTAGCATCACCACCCTTCAGCATGGCAAGATCCGGGAAGGATGCTTTTGAATCGAATACAACTTTATCGTAGCCAAGAATATCCGAATACACTTTCACTGACTTATCAATATCAGTAGCACCTATCATAACACCATACACTGATCCGGTATGCTTTTTTTCATTTCCGAACCAATTTTTCGATTCAATGATCTGGAAAATATTGTTGAAGGGATCCGTAACAAAAAAATGGGCCCGCCCGGCAGGATCATTCTGCACCGGACTTATATTGAGTTTCTCAGAAGTAAAATAAGCGTGGGTTTTTTGAATATTACGGGCCTTTATTTTGGCAGCAAAAATACCCAGATCTCCCAAAACCGGGATGAAGGTAGGCGCCTGGGGAACCCGATCCGTATATTGCCATATCTCGAATCCGCCTCCCCCGTTGAGGTTGAGTGCAAGCACGGCATGACGTTTCTGCGGCTTTCCGCCGGTATAGGGTAGCATCAGGGATGCTGTGGCGCTTTCCTCGAAAACCTTGATGTCCATGCCCAGGTATTTGCGATACCATTTCCATGCTTCAGCAACATTCTGAACGCCAATTCCAAGTTGCTGTATCCCGCTGATTACAATTCCATGCATATGCTTTTATTTATTAGTGGCATTCAAGGTAACTTACAAGTTGTTCCGGTCATCTGTCTGTTTAGCTTAGGAATTCGGATCTATCCGCAAAGCAATTCTATAGAATAACCAAGGAAAGAACCTTTTAAGATAAGGCATAATTACTTCTTTTTTCCCGATTATAACCTGTTTCCTGTTTCTTTTTATGGCCTTGTCAATCCGGGAAGCACAAAGTCCAGCTGTAACACCGTTTTCCTGGCCTTTATCCATCAAACCATGCTCAATTCCCGTTGAGGTGAGGGCATGGTACGAAATATTGGTCTTTACTCTCCCAGGACAAACTATAGTTACGCGAATGTTATCTTTATGATGCTCCAGCCTGAGCGTTTCGAAAAAGCCATGAAGTGCATGTTTTGCAGCACAATACATCGAGCGTTGCGGAAACCCGAACAAGCCTGAAAGACTGCTCATTACAACTATGGTTGCCCCCCCGGTGCTCACTATAAAAGGGAGCACTGCACGGGTAAGTTCCATATGGCCCCAGAAATCAGTTTCCATTATGCGGCGCGAAACGGCTGCGGGAGTATCCAGGACCATCGATCGTTGCCCGATACCACCATTATTGACAAGAATATCAATTTTAGGAACCAGTGTCTGAACCTTGTTTACGGCTGCTATTATTTCATCTTCTTTGGTTAGGTCAAAGGGAACAAGGTGTACTTCGGCACCTTTTTTCCTGCAATCTCCGGCAACCCGCTCAAGTTGTGCCTGGTCACGGCCCGACAGGATCAGGAGGGTTTCAGACATGGCCCATTTTGCCGACAGGGCTTCCCCTATACCCGATGAGGCCCCGGTGATCCAGATGTAACGCTTATTTGCCATTATTTTTGAAGAAATTATCAGTTTCAGGGATTTCCTGTTCGCGGAATATTCCCGGGACCAGTCATATGTTTATTCCTGGCACGATGCATCCAGGCAAGGAGATTAAGGGGCCTTTTCTTTCCTGGTCTTAGCTAACGATTCTTCGCGTTTCCTGATGACTCCTTCTATATCATCAACAAGAAGGAATTTCGTCAGTATTTTCTTATCCTCATCCAGCAGGTACATAATGGGAGTGCTGCGAATGTCGTACAGGGTATGGTAATTTCCACTGAGGCTCAGGTGCCCGTTCACATTGAGCCACGACATATTGTTTTTTCGTATAAAGGCTTTCCATTTTACCATATTGGTATCGGTACTTACACCGAAAATCTCAAGGTCGTATTTGGAATGAAATTCCTCATAAAACTTCAATACTTTGGGCATTTCAGCCTGGCAATGGCCACAGGTACTTTCCCAGAAGAATAACAAGGTATACTTTCCTTTAGTCGCAAGAAGAGAATGAGCTACATTGCTGGTATCGAGCAAAATAAGATTGGGAGCCGTCTTGCCAAGCAGCAGAGGCTCCAGGGTATTTACCCGCTTGATAATATTGTCTTTGACTTCGGGATATTGGTAGGCGACCTTTCCTGTCTCCAGGTATTTCCGAACAATATACACAAAGAGTCCATCATGACCCATTATTGGTGAAGATTCATATTTAACCGAGAGGTACCAGGCCATATATGTCTGCATTTCTTTATTTACTGCCGACAAAGTCATCACGCGGTCAATGTCCGATTCCAATGAATCGGGCAGAGGTATAACCAGTTTATCAAAATAAAAATCAATTTTCTGGGCGAACACGGGGGTATATAATAGCCTGGCATCGCTGAAATCAAAATTATCGAAGTAATGTGCCTTGTAAACCGGGTAAATGCGTGCAGAGTCAATTTTACCATCGGGACCTGTAACGAAAGGCAGATAATCAGGATCATTACTAGCTTTAACGAAATTTGCCGACAGCAAACCAGGGTTCGAACTATAGAAGTTCTTTATAAAGTCCTTCGCATCCTTATCCACAGCATCGATCCGGGCTTTAACAATCGCCAGGGAATCGGGGTGGTTTTGGTTTGCCTTCATCCATTTGCTGAGTTTCTCAGCATCCAGCTGCTTGCGCCCGAGTTGTCGGATATAGGCATAGAAAACTTTATTGTCGTCCGATCCCTTCACCTGCATAGTAGAAGTCACATTTACAGGATCGCACACAAATTCCATCTGCTGGGAACCGGTAAGGAAAAAGTCAAAATATTTTAACTTTTTTGCCCCGGCGACAATATACATGCCCTCTTTCAGCTTTTCACTGCCTTCAAATACAAAAGCTCCCTGCTTATTCAGGTAAGCAGTGTCGTCTAGATATTGCTTATTTCCAAAATAATGAGCCATCAAAAGGGTCGTATCGGAAGATCCTTTCAGTTTAACCGTGATTTTATATCCTTTTTCGGCAGCCAGCAAACCCGTGCTGAAGATCAGGGCAAAAAGTAAAAAAAATGTTCTTTTCATAAATTGTAGTCTGTTAATCTAAGATCCAATAAAGTTTTAAGAATTCCAGGTGACAATTAGTACACCAGAACCTCATCCTGGCTATGAATCCCCAGCCATTTATCGTTAGCAATTATATCAACCTTCAGTTGCAAATGACCTTTATGATCGGGAATGGCAATTCTAATATCCTGCCTCATAATACCAATAATATCAGCCTGCAGCGGTGTCCTGATTTCGTTCCAGTTCAGTACCTCATCATTTTCGGTCCAGAAATAAGAGAGAAAGACCTTGTTGTTTTTACCAGAATAGACCGGCGTCTTACCCAGATTAAGTATGGTAACAGGGATCCAAACCGTATCCATGGCCCTGTAAACTTTCTTTGTTTTAATTGCAATCCTGAGGTTATTAGCAGTATAGAGGATATTGGTATTTGGAGTAGTATCGTTTATTGACCGGTACAAACCCATGTCCAGGTGAAAATACCTGTTATTAAGCCAATTTTGGTCTTTAAGTTCCCATCGCCTGAATATAAACTGGTTTGCCGCTATTTTGTTGTTATTGTTGTCAAAATAGAGATCATCGTGAGGTGCAATAGAAACAGAGATGTCGTTGCCATCTATAGCACTCAGCAACATGGTTTCAATAGGATACGACCAGTTTAACTGTGTATAGCCGTGATCTATAACATCCTGTGAGACTATAAATTTACTTCCACCTTTCTGGCGTGCGACCTGTATGAGTTGTTCCATCTGGGTAACACGTTTAACAAATATTTCGCTGCCGTAATAAATAACCGCCAGGCGGTAGGCAATCAGAGCCGAAACCAGCAAAATGGAAATATTAAGCAATCCTTGTCTTCCGGTAGCAGGAAAACCATATACCAGGGGAATGAAAACTATCGGAATAAACGGGAACATAACCTGTTCCATATAGCGGGAGGGCGAAACTGTGTAGGCAGAGTTTACCAGGAAAACATAAGCAAAAAATGTACCGGCGAACACCAGCAACCTGAACCATTGTTTCCTGTAAATCAGCATATAAATTACCAGGACAAGGGCAACCAGGACTTCAGTATAATACCGTAACATATATAATGCCAGCACTTTATAATATGCTGGGTCTAAAAGTTGCAGGTATTGTTTATTGTCGGTATAGTTAAATTGCCATGCCAGTTTACCGGATTCATAGCTGCACATGAAAAAGTATTTGAATACCGCGGCAGCAATAAAAACAAGTACGACCGGAATATAATACTTCAATGGTTTGGCTGTATTTCGCCTGAAGTCATAAAGCATGACGAACACGAACAGCATAAATGCCAGCGGATGGCTAAGGAGGATCAGCACTTCCAGCAACAGTAGTATATAAATTGTCCTGAACCGGAATTGAAGCCGCCAGATCGCGTAGAAGGTGATCAGTAAAGGCACGCCATAATAGAGTTCGAACATGGGAGTGAAAAAACTGTGCATGATCCCTACTGTCTGGGCCAGGATAATCAGCAAGCCGGAACGCCGGTCGCGAAGACCATAATACACGAAAAGGAAAAGCAGGTAGAAGAAGACGACATGACTAAGCGAATACAGTATAAGGATGTATTTGATTTCCAATCCGATCCATACACCTATAAGTGGGATGAGTTGGGATATGCCCAAGACAATACGCTGACATTCGATCCAGAAAGTCTGGTTGTTGATAAACTGGGAAACATAAAATCCTGAATCGGCAAAAATCCTGGCCTTATACAAAAAGCCTGCCAGGGCAAATAGCACAAACCATGGCAGATGGGGGACAATGCGGTTTACAGCCATGTACCTATACCTGGGCCTTCGAAGCAATCGCCTGATTGTCATCCTGGTTCCTGGTTTTTCAACGACTCTTGCCATATTCAGTTTGCATTAACAATGCCCTAAATCTAATAGTTATACGTGTTTTTTTCTTTCCTGAATGCAGGTAACTACTTATGCAATTTCTTCTCACCGGCTTTGATGCATATCTTCAAATGATTTTCGGGCGGGGGAATCGGGCAGGAGTATTTATGGTTATATGCACAATAAGGATTATATGCTTTGTTGAAATCAATGGTCAGTTTGTCGGCGCCGGTTTCGGTCACATCCAGAAACCTTCCGCCTCCATAGGTGTCTTTGCCATTAGTCTTATCCGTAAAAGGGATAAACAGGTAATTTTCAAACCCTTGCTTTTTAGACAGTTCAATGTTTTTGTAGACATTTAACGTAATTCTCCTGCCCATATGCCTAAAAGTGACTTTCCCATACAAGGAGTATTCGGGAAGCCTTTCGGTAGTGGTTTTCATATGGAAATGCTCAGGCTGGGCAAAGCGGACAAATGAGGCTTGCTTGAGGAATTTGACTTTTGGCTTATAGTAATTTAAACTTTTAAAGGTTTTTTTTTCGTCCTCTGGAATGGGTGATTGCGCATCTGTCTGCATTTCCACATCTTTAACCTGCCGCTCTTCCTTCAGCGAATTAATGTACTTTGACCGGTTAAATTCAGTTTCAGTCTGAGCCTGTGCACAAGCACAGAACAGACAGGTAAGGCATATCAGAACAGAGAAAAATCTCATACAGGCAAGCATGGCAAATGAAATCCGAAATTCACTGCGAAGATATGAAATCATAGGCTACCTGGAATCACTTTAACCACTGTTGTATAACATAAGTCCGATTTTTTTGTTTATATTTACATAAAGTTAGAATGCTGATATATCTGGATGTATGCAATTGCTTAACCTGATGTTTTCGGAGTGTAAAGATGCTTGGACTAAGAGTGAATAGTCATTCTTTTATCAAATGCCTGTATACACCGAGATAGACGGAAAGAGTTCCTCAAAACTGCACAAACTGATGAATTTGAATTAACTCAAAGTCTACATGTAAATAACTATTACCATGGACCTGAACGACATTCGAAAAGATTACCAACATGGTGCCATACATGATGATGAATTCCCGATTGAACCAGTTCACTGGTTCAGGGAGTGGCTGAGCGAAGCCATGGAATCGGGCGAGCCGGAACCAACGGCCATGACTTTGTCAACGGTTTCATCCGAATGGAGGCCTTCGGCACGCGTGGTACTGCTTAAATCGTTCGATGAAAAGCAATTTGTCTTCTTTACCAATTATTTGAGCCGTAAAGGGGTACAAATAGGCAGGAATCATTTTGCCGCTCTAACCTTTTTTTGGCCGCTCACCGAGAGGCAGGTGCGCATCGAAGGCATTGTCGGCAAAGTGGA
>JBAXXB010000067.1:0-17579 GCA_037128115.1 Bacteroidota bacterium | reverse complement strand
AGTCAGATTTGATCCGGTTGGCTTTATCAACCTGTTGCTTAATTGCATCAGAATCTGCAATAAGTTTCTGCAAATCATCCTGTTGCAGGAGGCTGGCCTTTATGCGGTCATTCACGGATTTGAGTTGTTCTATCTCCAGCCGCAGGGCGTCAATATCTTTCAATTCTGAATTCATATAGGTCAAGAGTATTGATAATTCTAGCAAATATAACGATTATCTTGCGGATTTAGTTTTGACGATAAAATATTCTGTATTCGTAGGTAAGTCAGATATACATTTATGCCATAAAAAAAACTGCTTCCGGCAAAAGAAGCAGTTTTCCTGAAACAGGCAATAATGTGAAGACTGGCTCGAAAGCCTGCCAGATTAAGCTTGTTTGTACTCTTTAATGATGTCTTTCACTCCATCGGGTGATACACGTCCGTATACCTTCTCCCCAACCATCACAACCGGCGCCAGTCCGCAGGCTCCTACACAACGCAGGCAGCTTAGCGAAAATTTACCATCCGGGGTAGTTTGCCCTACGGGAACATTCAGTATCCGTTTGAACTCGTCGAGTACCTTTTCAGCTCCGCGCACATAACAGGCTGTTCCCATGCATATACTTATAGGAAATTCGCCCTTGGGTATCATGGTGAAGAATGAATAAAAGGTTACTACTCCGTAAACTTGAGCTACCGAAGTGTGCAGGTTTTTTGCTATAATTTCCTGTACTTCAGCGGGTAAGTATCCAACAAGGCTTTGTGTCTTGTGAAGTACATTAATCAGCTCACCTTTTTCGTTGTTGAAATCTTTGCAGATAGACTCAATTTGTTGAACCTTCTGCTCACTTATTTTTATAGTTGCCATAATGCTTTTTCTTTTTATTTATTTACCTCGAATTTCCCTGTTATTCTTCGATTTCGGCTGGTTTGCTTTTGTCGAAATAATGTGTGTGAAGCAAGTGATGTGATTTTTCACTCATCGGCTTACCAAGGAAATCGGCATATAACTGCTGAATGTACGGATTTTCATGCGATTTTCGGAGCGTCTTGCCCTTATCTTCAGCATAGAGTGCTTTCTGACGGGCCATTAAAATGCTGGTATCACCATGGTGAAGTGGTTGGCCGCCACCACCGATACATCCGCCAGGGCAGGCCATGATTTCAATGGCATGGAATTCGGATTTACCGTCTTTAATGTCCTGCAGCAACTTGCGTGCATTTCCTAAGCCATGGGCGATCCCGATATTAATAGGTGTTCCGTCAAAATCGACAGTAGCATGGCGAATCCACTCCATCCCGCGAAGTTGCTTGAAGTCAACTTTTTCGAGGGTCTTGCCTGTGAATATTTCGTATGCCGTACGAGCAGCGGCTTCGATCACTCCACCTGTTGTGCCGAATATGACAGCAGCGCCGGTTGACTCGCCCATGGGACGGTCGAAATCCTGCTCAGGCAAAATGTTGAAATCGATGTTTGCCTGTTTGATCAGGTGGGCAAGTTCCCTTGTAGAAACAGCAAAGTCTACATCGGGATTGCCATTGGTCGAAAACTCTTCACGCTGGCATTCGTATTTCTTTGCCAGGCAGGGCATAATCGAAACAACCACCAGGTTTTCCCGTTTAATGCCTAATTTTTCAGCGAAGTAAGTTTTTGCTATGGCCCCGAACATTTGTTGCGGTGAACGTGCCGTTGATGGGATATCGTTCATTTCGGGGAACTGGTGTTCGAAGAAATTAACCCAACCCGGGCAACAGGAAGTTAGAATGGGAAGTTTCACCGTTTTGTCACCATTCAGGTGACGGGTAATACGATCAAGTAATTCGGTGCCCTCTTCCATAATGGTGAGGTCGGCTGCAAAATCAGTATCAAATACAAAATCAAATCCCAGGTTCTTTAATGCGGCAACCATTTTACCGGTAACCGATGTACCTGCTTCCATGCCGAACTCTTCACCGAGCGCTACCCTAACTGCAGGGGCTGTTTGAACGATGACTGTTTTTGAAGGATCAGCCAATGCCCGGATCACCTGATTGGTGTGATCCACTTCGGTAAGCGCTCCTGTCGGACATACGGCCACACACTGCCCGCAGTAAGTGCAGACACTGTGGTCGAGGTTCATTTCGAAAGCAGGTGAAACCACTGACATAAAACCGCGGTTTACAGCTGAAAGTACACCAACTGTCTGTACATCGTTGCACATCATTTCGCAGCGGCGGCACATGATGCATTTATCTACATCGCGTATGATTGCTGGTGAGGTGTCTTCGCGGTAGTGTGATTGCTCTCCCTGGTATTCAATCTGGCGGATACCCATATCCTGTGCCAGCGTTTGTAATTCACAACTTCCACTCTTTGCGCAGATCAGGCAATCTGTCGGGTGATCACTGAGAATGAGTTCAAGTACTGTTTTGCGGCTGTTGAGTACACGTATATTGTGTGTGTTTACTTCCATGCCTTCATAACAGTCAGTGGCACAAGCTGGTGCAAGGTTGCGCCTGCCTTTTACTTCGACTACACATACCCTGCAACCTGCCGGTTTGTTAGTGATATCGAAATCATGCAGGTGAAGGTAACAAAGTGTCGGTATGTTAATTCCAACTGATTTTGCCGCATCCAGTACAGTAGTCCCCGGGGCTACCTTTATCTCTTTATTATCTATTTTAACATTAATCATTTCCATGGTTATTCCCCTTTCGTTACTTGATAAACACTGCGTTGAACTTACATTTCTCCAGGCAGGCACCGCATTTGATACAGGTAGCCTGATCAATAATATGAATGCCTTTACGTTCTCCCGAAATTGCATTGACCGGGCAGTTGCGGGCACAGGCTGTACAACCGACACAGTTTTCGGCTTCAATTACATACTGAAGCAATGCTTTGCACTGACCGCTGGGACATTTATGATCAACTATGTGAGCTAAATATTCATGGTAGAAATTATCCATGGTCGAAAGAACCGGGTTGGGGGAGGTTTGTCCCAGCCCGCAAAGTGAGGTGTCTTTAATCACATGGCTGAGGTTACGCAGCAGATCCAGGTCTTTCATTGTTCCCTTACCTTCACATATCTTTTCGAGCATTTCGTTCAGACGTTTATTCCCGATACGACAAGGTGCACATTTCCCGCAGGATTCCTCAACCGTAAAATCGAGGTAGAATTTTGCAATCGAAACCATACAGTCATCTTCGTCCAGCACAATCATTCCGCCTGATCCCATCATGGAACCAGCAGCTGTAAGCGAATCGAAATCGATAGCAATATCGAGATGTTTTTCAGTTAAACACCCCCCAGATGGTCCACCGGTTTGAACAGCCTTAAATTTCTTCCCATCCTTTATTCCACCACCAATTTCGAAAATAATATCGCGAAGCGTAGTTCCCATAGGAACTTCGATAAGTCCGACGTTATTGATTTTCCCGGCTAAAGCAAAAACTTTTGTTCCTTTCGACTTCTCACTTCCTATCGATGCAAACCAATCGGCACCTTTGTTAATGATAACCGGTACATTGGCAAAAGTCTCTACGTTGTTAACGTTGGTTGGTTTTTCGAGGTAGCCTGAAACACTGGGGAACGGCGGCTTGATGGTAGGTTCTCCGCGTAAGCCTTCCATGGAGTGAATCAGTGCAGTTTCTTCACCGCAAACGAATGCCCCGGCCCCGTATCGGATATCAATTTCGAAACCGAAACCTGTGCCAAAAATATCTTTTCCCAGCAAACCGAATTCAACGGCTTGCTTCATGGCAATTTTAAGCCTTTCGACTGCCAGCGGATATTCGGCACGGATATAAACAATCCCTTTGGATGCACCTATGCAATAACCACAAATAGCCATGGCTTCAATTACCGAGTGAGGATCGCCTTCAAGGATGGAGCGGTCCATAAATGCTCCCGGGTCGCCCTCGTCGGCATTACAAACTACATATTTCTGATCAGCCTGGCTTTTACTGGTGATTTCCCACTTGAGGCCGGTCGGGAAACCTCCGCCTCCGCGTCCACGCAAACCGCTCTTTTTCATCTCTTCGATCACCTGGGCAGGGGTCATTTCGGTAAGACATTTTGCCAGTGCAGCATACCCGTCGCGCGAAATATACTCTTCAATATTCTCGGGATCGATAAAGCCACAGTTGCGAAGTGCAATACGCAACTGTTTGCGATAGAATCCCATATGTTTTGAGTCGGAAACATGTTGTTCCGTTTCTGGATTAACATACAGTAAACGGGTAACCCTGCGTCCTTTAATCACATGCTCGGCAATAATTTCTATCGCATCTTCAGGTTTAACCTGGGTATAGAATGTATTGTCAGGCATAACCTTTACGATTGGGCCTTTTTCGCAAAACCCAAAGCAACCGGTCGTGATTACCTGTACTTCGTTTTCAAGACCCTTTTCTGTGATCTCTTTCTTGAGGTTGTGAAATAGCTGTTCGCTTTCCGAAGCCCTGCAGCCGGTTCCTCCGCACACCAGCAGGTGCATTTTGTATTGTGTCATAGTCAATTCCTCCTGGGTTTATTACTTGCCTTCAATATTTTCGTAGTTAACAGGGATAATACCATCGAGCAGTTCACCGTTTTTAATGTATTTTTCGATGATCTGGTCCGCTTTCTTCGAGTCAACATACCCGAATACAAGCGGTTGGTGTCCCGGACGGGTGACCTCAATAGTTGGTTCGGCGTAGCAATATCCCATGCAGCCGGTCTGTGTTACTATAGCCGGGATACTGCGTTTGTCCAGTTCATTGATCATGTAATCCATTACAATTTTAGCTCCCGATGCGATACCGCACGTAGCCATTGCAACCCTGATCTGAACCATACTTTCAGGGGTTTCACTCCGTTCGCGCAAGCTCATTTTTGCTTCTACGTCGGATTTAATCTTCCTTAAATCAGCCAGTGATGTGATCTTAGTCATTTGATTTTTGTTTTTACAATGATTAGTAAATTTCTTTACAGTTTGAGTTTTATGATGCGTTTATTGCTTCAAGATTATCGCGTATCAGGTCCTTCATAAAAGCGATTACCTGAGGATTGCTTATTGGTAAGTCCCCTAATGTTTCCTTAATTTCAACCGTATCAAATATAAATGAACCATCTGGGGTATTATGTGTGTATAGGAACTCAATTGCCGGGTATGACGAAACTGTCAGTGCCATGGTTCCTGCAATATCTCCGCTCGGAAGCCTGTCAAGATGACTGTAAACGAAAGTGACCTCAACCTCAGTTCCTTTTCCTGCTTGTGAATGTATTGTCATCGCACCCCCCGTTCGTTCAGCATTTTGTTTCAGTAAAGGTAATCCCAGTCCGACCTTTCTGGTTGTACGGGTAGTGAAAAACGGATCGGTTACGTTCTGCACCATTTCCGAACCCATTCCCTTGCCATTATCAGTAAATCGGACACTATAGATATCTTTATCAGGTACTTCGTCGATCTGAAGTTTAATCAGAGTAGCACCAGCCGTTACCGAGTTCTGGAGAATATCAAGGATGTGAAGTGCCAGGTCTTTCATTCGATAGTTACTTTACGTCCCTGAGCACCATGAAGGGCAAGTTTGACTTCATTAAAGGTACGGTGCTCCATTTCAAAAGTTGAGAATGCATTGCCTATGTTTTCTTCGTAATGTGCGTCCGAATCTCTAAGTATTGTTCTTTCGGATTCTGTTCCGAGGAAAGGAATCAAGGATTGAACCTTACAGTTGGCTGAAATCTCGATACCGTCAATCATAAGGTCGGCGGGAATAAAACCCAGCTGACTGATGATGCTGTAGCTGGGTCTGTCGATATGTGCCGGGATAAATATTCCTCCCAGGGAATGCACTTTCTTTTCAACCTGTTCAATGGATTGGTCGAGAGCCGAAAGAAGCAGGAACTCTATTTCATCGATGATTTGTTCTTCCTCATCAACCACGAGCTGGTAACCGAATTTTTCGATATTGTTCATGGTATGGGGCAGGTGTTTTTCCAGGTAAACCTGGAATTCTGCCAAAAGATCATCATTTTCAAAGAACGTGAGGCAGTGAACTTCTTCGCGTGTGGTCACTTCGGCACCCATGAGTACAAATATTCCCGCAGGTTCCGCCAGTTTGCTGATCAGTTGACAATGCCTGGTTGTGTTGTGATCGGTAATTCCAATTATATCGAGACCTTTTTCACGGGCTCTTTTTACTATTTTTACCGGGCTCATCTCAAGGTCGCCACAGGGCGAAAGTACTGTATGAATGTGTAAATCAGCCCGGTATTTATTCATTTCTAATGCTTTAGCAAGTTAAACAATTTTCCGGTTGTTTCAAATGCCTGGTCGTTTGTTCCTAAAATCGGAATTCCTTCTTCTTCAGCCTGCGCCAGCATATCTGCATCTGGTTCAAGGCCTTTGATCAGAATCACAGCAGCTAATTCTTTCAAAGATGCAACTGCAATTACATTTTTATGCGTCTGCAATGTGATCCATATCCTCCCATTGTCGGCATGGCCCATCACATCGCTCAATAGATCGGAAGTATAGCCCCCGCTGATTTCACGGTCCAGGCCCTGGATTCCTCCAAAAATTTTCAAATCGAGAATGGTTAAAATATCTCTTACTTGCATCCTTGTGTTTTTTATTTACGGTTCGAAAAAAACTTTTCAGTACCCCAAATGCTTTTCATCATTTCGAGCGATTCGTCCGGGGTCAGTTCACCTGTTTGTTCCCGGTTTTTTTGAATGAAAACGCATTGCCTGATATCGGCTTCACCCAAGGCAATATCGTTGGCAAAAGCCTGGCAGTTAGGTGAGCCGCAAGCACCACAATCAGTCAGGGGAAGGCATTGCAGCATTTGGCCCGATTTGGTCAGTTTGCGCATGGCTTCTTCCATATTTTCATCCAGTTTCATCATACTACGGGGGTTTATCGCCTGTATGCTGATCCTGCGCAACAAATAATCCGAGTATTTATTGATTCCCGTACTGTCTGACGTCTCTGTCTCAGCCGAATAAGCCCTGAGCCGCTCAGCTACCAGGAAGCGGTTGGCCGATAGGAGTACCCCTCCGGCGCAACTTTCGTCGCATGCGCGCAGTTCAAGGAAATCAATATCACTGATCTCATCGCTCTCTATTTTTTCGAGAAATTCAATAACATTGTGAATTTCATCAATGGCCAGGCTGCGACCAGGAACGTGGGCAGACTCTCCATGAGTAAGGGTCCATTGCAACGCTTTTTTCGACAGAGGTTTATTAGGCGAAATAGTGGGCTGAATAGTCCTGTCGTTCCTAATGTGCTTATAAACCTTGTTGTATAGGGTATCCATATTGATAACCCCGGTAATCATTGAATAATCTTCTCCCACAGGACTCTTGATGGCAGCAATCTTAGCAGCACAGGGAGTGATATAAAAAACGCCTATTTCGGCTGGATTAATTCCCTCGTCGGTGAGTTCCTTGCGGCAATACAATGCAGTAATGTCTAAAGGAGGCTTCAGTAGCATGATGTTCTCCGCCAAAGCCGGGAATTTTACCTGTACCAGCCTGATAATAGCAGGGCAGAAGGAAGAGATCAGTGGTTTCTTTTCAGGATGTTGTTTTGAATAAATTTGCATCTCATCCGAAAGAAGCTCAACCCCCATTTCCACTTCATAAATATGGGTGAATCCATTGGCAAGTATAGCAGCGTATATCTGGTCGCGTGATATCCCTTCATGGAATTGACCAATAAAAACAGCTGGAACTAATGCAATCCTGTATTTGAATGCCTGGATCCGTTTAAAATCATCCTGGTCGATAAATATGGCGCTCACCGGGCATGCTTTGAAGCACTCGCCACAGTCGACGCAACGATTTTCATAGAGAATGGCTTTCCCGTTTCGTATCCTGATGGCTTCGGTAGGGCACACATTCATGCAGTGTGAACATCCTATACAGATGTCCTCACTGATTTTTAATGCATGATGAAAGTGCTTGCTGTCCATTTTTTTTAGGATTGATCCAGGTTTACGGTTATTTCAAGTTTCGTACCGGTACCAGCTTCGCTTTGAATGACAAACTTGTCGGCATTGTTCTTTATATTCTGAAGGCCCATGCCTGCACCGAACCCCATTTCACGAACTTTTGCCGTAGCTGTCGAATAGCCGGCCTGCATGGCTTTTTCAATATCCGGTATTCCCGGCCCGCAATCAATCAACTGTATGAATACACGGCTTGTGTCAACATCACAAATAGCCTTTCCCCCCAAGGAATGAGCCACAATATTGACTTCACCTTCGTATAGTGATACAACGATTCGTTTAATCACCTGGGGGTCGACATTCAGTTGTTTCAATATTTTTTTAAAACTGCTCGAACAATCGCCTGCTTTTGTGAAATTTCCTGCTTCTATTTTGTATTCGAACTGCATAGCGCCAGAGAATAATTAGTACACAGGGTTTACCCCGTTCTGGTACAATAAACCACACGACTTGTACATGGAGTAGCTGCATTGCATGACTACGATTCCGTTTTCTTCGGCCATGGCAATCATCTCGGGAGTGGCTTTTTTGTTGCGAACGAGGACAATATTCTGGATATCCGACATTTCGGAGGTCCGTATGGTTTGGATGTTCACCAGGCCTGTTAAAAGCAGTAATTTTTCGCTGTCGATGGTAAGCACATCACTCATCAGGTCTGATGCAAATACCGCATGTACTTCTCTTTCGAGTTTGTGCTTGCCGCATATCACTTCTGCATTGAGTATGATGGCAACATCCTTTAATTTCATCTTTAATCCCTTGGTGATTATATATTTTATCTAACTGGTAATGAGTGTTTTGTGTTTATTTTAAGCTTATCGTTTTAAAGTGCAAAAATACATGCTTTTGACATACCAAACAAACTGATTGTTATTTTATTCACATTGTTAATAAAATAACAATAAATTTATATTTAATCTAAATAACGGCTTTTTCTACTGTATTTATTACAGGGATTTCATTTCTGCATGCATTACTATTGTACTATGAACAGGTTAACGCCCGGACTCTGCTTGGTCGGAAAATGCAAAAGCCGCCCAGTTGCAGGGCGGCCTTTGCAGAAAGATCAGCTTGTTAGTAACGTTTACGGACCTTATAATGAGTATGCAGCAATTCATGTGATTTGTGGCCTAGCGGATGCGTAAGATACTCCTTGTACACTTCAGCAACTTCTGGGTTTTCGTGTGATTTACGGGTGGTTTTGCCCATATCTTCGGCATAAATGGCTTCAGCCCTTCTTTTGCGTATTTCAGCGGAAGTAGGAATGGGTTGTCCTCCTCCTCCAATACAACCTCCCGGGCAGCCCATTACTTCTATAAAATGGTAATTCGAATTACCTGATTTTACCGATTCCATTAACAGCTTGGCATTCGAAAGTCCATGTGCGACGGCAACATTGAGGTCGACCCCTTCGAGGAAGTTCCATTCAGGTTTGGTGTTCTTGATTTTAATGCTGGCTTCTTTCACGCCTTCCATACCCCTGACTGGTTTAATATTCAGATTGGTAAATGGCACTTCGTTGCCGGTAATAATCTCGTAAGCTGTCCTTAGTGCGGCTTCCATTACTCCGCCGGTTGTGCCGAATATTACAGCTGCTCCTGTAGATTCGCCAAGGATGCTGTCGTAATTTTCTTCTTCTAGTTTACCGAACTCTATACCTGCCTGCTTGATCATCATTGCAAGTTCACGGGTTGTCAAAACATAATCTACGTCTTTGAAGCCTGAATCACGCATTTCGGAGCGGTTGCATTCATATTTTTTGGCGGTACAGGGCATAATCGAAACCACCACCATGTTTTCAGCTTTGATGTTAATTTTGTCAGCATAATAAGTTTTGGCCAAGGCACCGAACATCTGCTGTGGTGACTTGCATGATGACAGATTATCAATCAGTTCGGGGAACATATGCTCCTGATATTTAACCCAACCTGGAGAGCAGGAAGTCATTAAGGGAAGTTTGACGGTTTCGTCCTTATCAACCAGCGCTTTTTTAAGCCGCGTCAACAATTCTGTTCCTTCTTCCATAATAGTGAGGTCGGCGGTAAAATCGGTATCCAGCACTTTATTGAATCCCATTTTACGCAGGGCCGATACCATTTTACCTGTCACCCTATGACCAGGTTCGAGGCCTAAATCTTCGCCAAGCGCAACCCTGGTTGCAGGGGCAGTTTCCACTACAACAAACTTATTTGGATCGTAGATAGCATGCCAAACGTCTTCAATATAGTTGCGTTCATACAGAGCACCTGTCGGGCAGCGGTTGATGCATTGCCCGCAATTGGTGCAAACCACATCATTGATAGGCTTATTCAGGAAGGTAGAGATAGTCTGGTGATCGCCTTTATTTATAACGGCCAGAGCGCTTACCGACTGCAATTCGGTGCAGGTTCGCACACAGCGCTGGCAGCGGATGCATTTGCTTGCATCCCTGGTAATGGATGGGGAAGAGATATCACGGATCTTATCTTTGTCTTTAACAAGATCAATGAATATGTGATCCCCATAACGATATTCTGAGGCCAGTTCCTGGAGTTCGCAATGTCCGTTCTTGAAACATTTGGTGCAATCGGCATTGTGTTCGGAAAGTAAGAGTTCCAGCACATGCTTACGGGCAATACGTACTTTTTCGCTGTTGGTATTCACTTCCATGCCTTCGGAAACCGGTGTGGCACAGGATGCGGAAAGCAATCGTGCTCCTTTAACTTCGACTACACAGACGCGGCAATTACCGGCCACACTGAGGTCTGGGTGGTTACAAAGGGTAGGTATCCGGAAATTCAGGCGCTTGGCAGCTTCCAGGATGGTAGTGCCCTCTTCAACCTGTATGGGTGTATTGTTAATTTTCAGGTTAACCATATATTTACTCATGGTGTTATTCTCCTATATTTGGGTTAGAAAGAGCTTGATTAGTAAATGATTTCTTCGCGGAAATTATCTACGATGGATGTGAAAGGATTAGCAACTGACTGACCCAGACCACATTTAGCTGCAATCTTCATGGTGGCAGTAAGGCGTTTCAGATCATCGAGATAGGTAGGTGGGCGTTCGCCTTTCTTAACGGCTTCGATACCTTTAAGCAGTTGCTGGCAACCGATACGGCATGGTGTACATTGTCCGCATGATTCTTCGGTAAAGAATTCGAGATAATCGTGAAGAACATTATACATCGACCGGCTCGAATTAAAGATCATCATGGAGCCACCTGTAGGAATTCCTTCGAACCCGATGATGGTATCATTGAATTTTTTACGTGGAACGCAATGTCCTGATGCACCTCCGACTTGTATGGCTTTAGTATCCCCATCGCCGAAATCATCAACAAAATGTTTCAGCGACATACCCAACTCAAGTTCATAAATGCCTGCTATTGGAGTATCTCCCGAAACCGAAAACACTTTTGATCCTCTTGAATCGTTGGTTCCCAGTGCTTTAAATTGTTCGGGTCCCATCCGGCATATCTCGGAGGTATAAACCAGGGTTTCAACGTTATTGATGACGGTAGGTTTGCTGTTATACCCGGCGACTGTAGGATAAGGAGGTTTGTTGCGGGGTTCTCCGCGTTTGCCTTCCATGGATTCGAAAAGTGCTGATTCCTCCCCACAAACATAAGCTCCGCTGCCTGAGCGAAGGTAGATGTGGAAATCAACTTTCTGTTCATGCAGTTGCTGATTAAAGAGATCGATTTTTTGCTGTAGTGTTTTCAGCATGAAATTATACTCACCCCTGATGTAAATGTAGCCTTCGCGAGCGCCAATTACATAACCACAGATGGTCATGCCTGCAAATACTTTTTCGGGTACACGATCCAGGATTTCGCGGTCTTTAAATGTGCCGGGTTCGCCTTCATCGGCATTACAGACCACATATTTTATTTCTGATTCTTCATTCCGGGTGAATTTCCATTTGAGTCCTGTCGGGAAACCGGCTCCGCCGCGGCCTTTCAGGCCTGAATCAATCATATCCAGAATAATGTTTTCCGGAGTCTTTTTAATTGTCTTCTCTACAACCTGTATCGGGGTACACTGATCATCCCAACCAAAGATTATATCTATTTTTTTTAATTGTTTCTGTTCCATATGGATTTAGATTTCAACCTTACGTATTAAATCGTTTGCTTTGAGAATTCTTCAATGATCCCGATTGATTTTTCGGGTGTAACCGAAGGGAAAACTTCATCATTGATAAGCATTACAGGTCCTTTGTGGCACCAACCAAGGCAATTGGCGGTTAACAAGGTAAACTTGTTATCGTGGGTGGTTTCGCCGACTTTGATTTTCAGGTGGTCTTCTATAGCCCTGATAATTTCTTCTTTGCCTTGCATATGGCAGGAAATGGTTTTGCATACCCTCACGATATTCTTACCGCGTGGCTTGGTATCGAGAAAGGTATAAAATGAAGCGGTACCATACACATCAGCAGCCGAAAGGTCCAATTCGCGGGCTACTGCTACCATAGCTTCTTCCGAAAGAAATTTTTCGCGGGCTACTACTCCCTGTAGAACCGGCATCAAGGCATTGCGGCTTGTGCCATGCTTCTGAACCAGTTCATGAATCAGTACTTCAGTGTTTGTCATTTTTCAGATGATTTTATTTGTAATTACTTGAATAGTATTTATATACATTGTTAATCAATTCACAATTGAAGCTGTAAAGATAAATATCTTACGAAGATTGACACTATATTAATGCTTTATTTTAATGAAAAGTGCTCAATTTATATTGTTTCTAAAAGACTTGGTTAATGTATTGATATTCATAATATAGCAATGCAATTAATTAATTCAATATATGAAGTTTTGGGAAGAAAAGCTATTTTTGCAGGCAGGAGGGATGATGGCATACCGATATTTTATAAAATTAGCGTACCAAGGAACTGCATATGGTGGTTGGCAGAAACAACCCAATGCTATAACTGTCCAGCAATCAATCGAAAACGGGTTGCATACTATTGCAGGAATTCATGGGGGAATTACCGGCTGTGGCAGAACTGATGCCGGGGTGCATGCCTGTGTTTTTTATGCTCACTTTGATCACGCTGAAGCTTTTTCGGAAGAAGAACTGTTGCAACTCTCACAAAGGCTGGACCGGTTTCTGCCCCAGGATATTGTGATTTTTGGAATCAAGCCTGTTTACCCGCAAGTGCATGCCAGGTACAGCGCAGTATGGAGGGAATATGAGTACCTGGTTATCAGGCATAAGGATCCCTTTAGTTTTCAGCATGCATACTTAGTTCACGGCAAGCTTAATGTGGATCTGATGAATATTTGCGCGGGTATGCTGCTTGGGAAGCATGATTTTGAGTGCTTTAGCAAAACACATACACAGGTTAATAATTATTTATGTGAAATAAAATGTGCGCACTGGGAAACCAGGGAGCATGAACTAAAATTTACTATCAGGGCTGACCGTTTTTTGCGCAACATGGTCCGTGCCATTGTAGGTACATTGCTTGATGTAGGTCGAGAAAAAATTACAGCTAATGATTTTCAGCTGATTATTGAGAGCCACGACAGGAGTAGGGCAGGGTACTCAGTTCCTGCCAAAGCTCTTACGCTTAGCGGGATTGGGTATCCGGAAGGAATATTTTCGGAAAGGCCTGAACATTTCGTGAATGAAGGCGGTACAAAGAGTATTCCTTTAGTTTAATTATTCATAAGTTTCAATATATTGGTTCTCATAAAGTGATAGAAGATCATTGGGTTGTGTAAAAATATACCTCTTTTCAAAGTGGCTGGTACTGCTGATAAGATTCGGCTTCGATATAAGAAAGATAGATCAGCAAGGGGAAACTGATATGACTGGATTATGGGATTTGTTGTGCAATCTTTCATACTCGTCATCGCATTGTTATAAATTACCGGAAAGCGGAGAATTGACTTAACGAGATTCAGGCATGGTTTAATGAATTTTGTGACAAGGCTTTAAACTTATAAGCCTGGAAAGTGTTTAAGTGTGCAAATAATAATCTTTTGGATGCAAATAAGATTCAAAAATATAGGGATAATTGCACTGATTGGCTTGTCCTTTATGGCATGTGCTCAAAACAAGGACTATCGGAATGATAACAAAGCAACAACAGCTACCATGGATACTTTTGATATAAAGAAAACTGATGATGAATGGAGGAAACTTCTGAGCCCCGTACAGTTTAATATTTTACGCGAAAAGGGGACTGAACGGGCTTTTACCGGTGAATATGATAAGTTTAGCGAAGCGGGTACATATTATTGTGCTGCCTGCGGAGCCGAATTATTCACATCAAAGACCAAGTATAATTCAGGATGCGGATGGCCGGCATTTTATGAGCCTTCGGTAGACAAGAATATTATTGAGAAAAAAGATTTTACTCATGGAATGGCACGTACCGAGGTGATGTGTGCCAAATGCGGCGGCCACCTGGGTCATGTATTTAGTGACGGGCCTCCACCTACCGGTTTACGGTATTGTATAAATTCGGGATCGCTGAAATTTGAGGCAGGGAAAAAGAAAGAATAGCAAACCGGGATTCTTTAGACAGCACAGTGCCTATAAACGGTCTTTTATCAAGGGAGATGGCCCGGAGAGTGACTTATTTATTCTCGCGATGATATTCAACCAGTCCATCAATGGGAGCCTGAATAAATTTACCGGTTGAAATGCCAAATTCCAGCCCGACGGTTGTCAGTATGTCCCGGTAATGGTAGGCTACCGACCCGACAAAATGAACAGGTACTGTTTTGTGCTGAGCATAACAGCAGACCTGGTACCTGTAAAAAGCCCTGAAAGCTTCTGTGATTAAGTTATAGATATATGGATGAGAGCGGTTCTCGTTTATGAAATTACTGAATGAAGCCAGGAATCGGCTGGGAGCAGGCCGGGTGTATACAGAATCGAGGATGCTTTCGAGGCTCATGGTATATTTTTCCATAAACTTCTGCGTAATATCCTCCGGTAATTCTTTGTGCAGGTAAGCTGTCAGGAGTTGTCTCCCCAGGTAAGCACCACTTCCTTCGTCCCCAAAGAAATACCCAAGTGAAAAAATGCCATCTGTTATTTCCTTTCCGTCGTAATAGCATGAATTCGATCCTGTTCCAAGAATAGCGGCAATCCCGGCCTCGTTTCCACACAATGCATGTGCAGCTGCCAGGAGATCGTGGCTTACATATAAAGTGGCATTTGGGAACACTTTCTCAAATGCAGTTTCAACCAGCATGTTCTTTATAGGTGTAGAACAACCGGCTCCATAATAGTACACAGCACTAATGTCCTTATTGTCAATGAACGGTTGAAGCTCTTTCCACAGAATACTCTCAATTTCATCACTTCCAAGAAGGTATGGATTAAAACCTGATGTTTGAACCTGTTTATATTCTCTTCCTTCTTTTACCAGGCGCCAGTCCGTTTTAGTTGAGCCTCCGTCAGCAATAAGTATCATAAATGGTAGTTCTTTTTTCGATTATAATAACAAGACATTAATGCTCCCATGTTCCAACTGCAAGTTGCAGATTTGAGTGCATGATTCCGGACCTGAGTTTCGAAAGTGCCTTAATTCCAGTTTTATAGATGACGAAAACTGTAGAAGTGGTGCTTCGAATGCGTCGTGGTTAACGAAATAAATCCAGAAACCGGGGTGCAAAAATAATGAATCCTGCAATGGAAGCAACAACCGAAGCTATCAGCACTGCTCCCGCAGCCACGTCTTTGGCCTTGCCAATCTCAGTGTCAAATCCGGGGTGTATTTTGTCGGCAAGTATTTCGATAGCCGTGTTAATTCCTTCTAAACCCAGTACCAGCGCTATACACAGCACTATGATGAGCCATTCGGATGCACTGATTTGGAATACGAAACCTGTAAATACGACTAAACCGGTGATAGTCAATTCGATCCGGGCATTTAGCTGTCCCTTAAAAAGAATACTTATACCACGAGCCGCATTCAGGAAACTCTTTACGAACTTTCGCGCTTTTTCGGCCATGGCAGAATTATTTATTAACATTTCAGGATTATCCCCTTGTGAACACCCAGTTATCGCCCTTCGAAAGCTCGTGGTTGAACCGGTAACCTCCTTCATTGAAGCCAACAAGTAATTCGAAATCCGTAATTGAATTTTGAATAATGAAGCGGCACATCATGCCGCGGGCCCGCTTAGCAAAAAAAGAAATCATAGTATACCGGCCGTTACTCATGTCCTTAAATGCCGGGCTTATGATACGGGCATTTAGTTTTTTAGTTTTAACTGCCGAAAAGTATTCCTGTGAAGCCAGGTTTATGACAAGATTACTGCCAGTTTCTTTTAAAGTTTTTTTTAGCTGGTCCGTAATTCTGTCACCCCAATATTTGTATAAGGTTTCTCCTTTTGGTGTTGCGAAGGATGTCCCCATATCGATGCGATAGGGCTTAATTGTATCGAGAGGGCGCAGAAAGCCGTATAAGCCGGATATAATGCGAAGATGTTTTTGTGTAAATTCAATTTCTGCAGGACTCAGAGTACCTGCCTGCAAGCCGTCGTAAACATCTCCGTCATAAGCAAACAAGGCTTGTTTTGGGGCTGCACTTTTCCAGGTTTTATAGCGCTCAGCATTCAATTGGGCCAGTTTAGGAGAGATTTCCAGCAAGGCACCAAGTTCCTTTGGATTGAGTTTGCCAAGTCTGCCTGCCAGGTAATCGGCATCTTTCGCAAAATGGGGCACAGTCGAAATATCGCTGGGTGACAAGCTTGTAAAATCAAGGGTTTTGGCCGGAGAAATAAGTGCAAGCATGGATATCTATTTCGATATATGAGTACTGATTTCTTTAATACGTTGTTCAGGTGTTAGTTTTGTGTAAGAATCACTCAGTTTGTAAAGCACTCCATGATTGGTGAATTCGATGCTAACCATGCCAATGGCAACAAACCCGGCGATAATATTCTCGGCAGTCCGGCTATCAATTTTGGCCAGTTTGCAGTACTTCGACTGGGTTATGGCAGGCTCTTTTTCAAGGTAATCCAGCAGGAATTTTTCGCTTTCGGCAAACCGGATAAATGTCCCTGTTTTGGAATTCTTCCATTTATACGCTTTCAGCCATACACTGTTAACAGGGAAGTTCTCATCCTTCACACGGATGTAAATAAGGTAATCTTCCTGCTTTACCGGTGCTGAGTGCAGAATGCCTGTGCTGGCAGGAACTATAATCTCCAGGACTCTTTTCTGGTTAACGGTCCATTCTTTCACTTCAAAAGGGACAACAGGTTTGGTATACATCTCCGATGCAGCCTGTATCATATAAAATTCTTCCTCCGACCGAACCCCGGCAACAGAACCGTTATCCTTGACCCCGATAAGCAGTCGTCCACCGTCGGTATTGGCAAAAGCAGCCAGGGTACGGGCGATTTTACGTGAGTCGTTTATCCCGAATTTGAAATCGAGTTGCTGATGTTCGCCTTCGGCAATCAGTTTCCGTATATACCCTTCATTAGGTTCGGCTTCGTGTTGTATTCGGGCGTGTTGCTGCATGTTTCCAGGTTTTAGGGGTTGGGTTTTAGGAGTCAGGGTTACTTCCAGGGAAAGGATATAAACCCCTACCCCCAAAGCCCTGATACCTATTTAAATTGTGGCAAAAGGTCTTTCATCATGTCCTTGTGCACCATGAAGTCCATCATTTTTAG
>JBAXXB010000066.1:0-17600 GCA_037128115.1 Bacteroidota bacterium | reverse complement strand
CCCTTTCCAGTTTAGAACTACTTTTTTCTGGATCCCCTGGCCCAGCACCATGGTTTGAGCCAGCAATATAATGAACAGGGAGACAAACAGTTTCGGATATTTTTTCATAAAATCAGTATAATCATGCATGAATTATTTTTGGTACACCAGTTTTCCTGATGTTTGCGCATAAAGCCCGTTGGATGTCCGAACCATAAGGTTATAAATATATAATCCGCCTGGAACGCGGCTCCCCTGCTGGTTTAACCCTTCCCATCGAATGGGTGTGCTAACCGAACCGTTCTGGGTGGCTGTTTCTTCGATCACCCTGATCAGTTGCCCGGTAATGGAATAAATCTCAGCATGAATTGAAAAATCCACATCCTGCTGGTTATGGTCAAATAGTATATCCGTATAATCTTTGAACGGATTCGGGTAACAGTAGCTGTCCGATATCAAGAAATCGCCCGAAGAATGCACCACAAAATGAATTTCGGATTCAGATGAATTATTGAAGATATCCCAAACTTTTACGGCCAATGTATGTTCGCCTGATGCCAGCATGGAAAAAGGAAAGCTTATGTTGCCACTTTTTGAAGTGTTAACATCCGATTCATAAAAGTCGTTAAGTATGTAAGGCTCAGTAGTATTCCCGTCAAGAATGGCGATGATATCATGGCCAATGCCATTGCCTATGGTATTAATCCCGTTTTCATCACTCACAATTGCCAGCAGGCGCGCGTTCTGATCGGTGATTCCCCCGTCGCGGAAGCGAAGGTCGTTCATGTATAATTTAATTTCAGGGCCCGTGTTGTCGGTCAGGGCTGTTGAAGACGAACCTCCGACAATAATATCGGCATCATACCCACTTGCATCCCGTGTTCCGTCGGTAGCGTAATAACTGATTTTACCCAGATCGTAACGATAGGCAATATCCTTAGGTACTATAAAAGTGAAACTAAAGCGGCCGTCTTTCACGTTCACCTTGCCTTTATACAAGAGGTTTTTACGCAACCTGAAGGAGTAAACGGCCCCGCCGTCGTTGGCAAGTGTTTTCAAGGTTACCGATTTATCAAAAACCGACGGAATAACAGTGCCATTGAAATCAGGAACCACATTACCCTTTTCATCAGCAATCATTCCTTCGATAGAAACTTCCATATAAGCCTTGAGTGTATCGGCACCACTGCCGGGTGCACGCCCGTTTACCGAAGTGGTGATGACATTCAGCGAAGGGAAAGCGATTTGCAGGGCCGGGTCACCCAGCAGAACATATTTACGGCCGTTTTCATTCGCTCCTTTATCGCGTTTGGAATTCATTATGATGTCTCCCATCCGGAGTCTTTTACCATCAGGCTTACTTAGGGCGTACTGGTAAAATTTCTTGTTCAGTTCAAAATTCGGCGTACCATAGGTTGGGCGGGTAGTAGTAAACAAAGCTATACCTCCGCCTTTCGGATTGGTGAGGACCATCTCACCGGCAGCCTGTCGCCCGGGGTCATCGAAGCGGCTGAATTCGCATGTGGCGGTGACAAAAACGGGCAGGTTGTCGAAATTCGACCAGTTATTGATCTCATTAACAGTCAGCACCTGTTCATGAGCCCAACCGGTTTCGCCCCCATGACCTGTGTAATTCATTATGAGACAACCTTTTTCAACTCGTTGTATAATCGCTTTATTCACATCCGGGTAACGGTTGCCACCGGGCGCGGCAACCTGAACGTATGAGTCGAGGTAAATTTTATCGAGATTTATGTCCGGGTAACTGCTTTCGATATTGACTGCCATTTGCTCTGACTGATCAATATGATCATTCAGATCTTCATCATCAGCAACAAAAGTGATGATATTCCTCCAGTCGCCCGTGTTCGCAACCGACGGAACCGAATAGTGTATTATTTTATCAACTGCCTGTTCTGCTTCCAGTGGTGTCCGGACGGGCAGACGCCCGATTCCGATATCAATAACATCATTGTACGACTGACCTTCGTTATCGTCGAGTGTTCCGTAATAATCGTCTGACACTAGCGAACTTATGGGGTTAAACGATTCGGGGGACTGCCATGAGGGCACAAAGTTGGTATTGGATGTAATTTTATCCTTATAATCATACGATCCGTCCCCAAAAAGAAGCAGGTATTGAGGCATATTCGCAGATGAACTCTTGTCATAAAGCATTTTCATGAAATCGCGGATTGCCGAAATATCAGGGGTGCCCGAGGAAAACTCGTTGTAAATGGTAACCGGGTCGAGAACCAGCACATTCATATCGGAGGTATTGGCATGGAAGGTTGCAAGCCTTACAGCCTGGTCCATAAAAACCTGGGGGGCAACAATGACCAGGTCAGCCCCGCTGATGGCATGCAGGTTCTGGTTCGATATTTTTTGAACAAAACGTGGTTTTAATAATTTAGTATTATCGAAAGCGATAAACTGCCTTACAGTGTCCGACGGAAGTTTGAAGACAATTTCATTCCCGTTGGAAGATACATTCACGGCAAAAACTCCGGAAGGATTGGTAACCTCCCAAATCCTGGCCTTTCCTGAAGCATTACCTATGCGGTATTTCGCAGTCCTCCCGTAAGCCGACGACCGGCTGTCGCGGAAATCGAGTTGTCCATCGTTGAATTGTAAATCACAGCGGGCATTTATATCAAACAAATCCAGGTAGCCCGTTGCCGAAGGTGCCGTTTTGTTATAGCGGACATCAATTTTCAAGGGCAACGAAACCGATTGCAATGATTTATATACCGTAGTTCCTGAAGCCGCAGGACTATTGTCGTATACACCTATTGGTGAATGCGTTGCAGTCCACGACTGGTTCCCGATACTAAACCCGAATGAGCTTGCATTGATAGAATTCGCCGCTGTTACCGACCGCACCTTAACACTTCCACCTGAGGCAAGGGCCGGAACATCAAAGGAGTATGATCTGTCGGTGATCACATCGAAAACCTGTGCAAACCATAGCCTCCCCGATTTAATAAGGTTCAGGTTGTTTTCGTCATAAGTGGTGTAATAATCGTAGGAAGTAATAGTATCTGTTTCGGCCTCCGATGAACTGACTTTTGCCCCTATCCTCTTCCCGGAACCACGGTCGGTGGTCAGGAAATAACAAATGGTGTCGGCATAAAGGTGGGAAGTATGTTCCCAGAATTGGCGGGAGCTGTTAAAATTCCAGCTTACAGGTCCCTGGGCATAAAAAAGGATCTCATCGCCAGGGTCAAAAGAGCCATCGGTCTGGCCGGTTACTTCAATAGCATTCTCGGGTAGATCGTCGGCCCGGGGTTCTGCATTCGATTCGGGCAGCATCACCCCTCCCCTTCCGTAAATCCCGATCCGGGCAGGATTTATAGTAGCCGGATCAATCCCCATTGCTACCAGGTCGCTATATTCCAGGTGGTAAATACCTGTCTGGGTAACCGCCAGTTTATACCAGTTTCCATTCGAAAGAACCGAATTGGCGGCATAATTTCGGCTGGCGACTTCCGCCTCTTTGCCTGCTTCAACAAATTTTATTCTGAAAGATATCAATTTCATTACCTGCCTGGACGCGCTGTCGGTAATAAAAGGCAGTATTTCAACATGAACACCATATTGTTTTCGGCTAATCACCCGTTTGGCAGAATAGGTCATATGCGAGGGAATTGCGAGTATTGATTCCTTTATAAGGCTATTTTCAGCGGGTGACAAAGGAGCGAAAACGCATTGATCAAGATTGATGTTTTCGGAAAAATTGCCTGAAAAGAAAGATTCATTCCAAAATGGTAAGGACTGTGAGCTAGGAAAATAGCATCCATCGAAAGAAATACGCCGTATAACACTGTCATTAACAACCGAAATGTCAGGCTTCCCCCAGTTTATTGCCCGGTTGATAAACTGAACCTGGGCATGAGAGATCACAGGAAGCAATAACGCCAACAGCAACAAATTAACGTATATAAGTATTCGTGTTACCAATTTACCGTCCTTTAACTAACTTTCAAATACTACCGTGTACAACAAATGAAATGCTGGTTCGTTTTAGAAACAGCTGTTAATGAATCGTAAAAATAGGGATATTAGAGTTCTCATTTGCAGGTTTGAAATCAAACGGGAAAATCATTTCATTATTGCAAATCCGGAGATATTTTGTAAAAACCATACGGGTCAGCAATTTATTTTGTAATATTGTCCTCGATAACTCCATGCGTACGAAAGCGATCATAATAATAGTGTCAGGCATTTTATTCCTTTCGGCATCAGCCGTTTCGGGGCAGGATCTGGCATTTTCGCAATATTATGCCAATCCAGTTTACCTGAACCCGGCCCTAGCTGGTAATAAGGTTTGCCCCCGTGTTACCCTCAATTACCGCAACCAGTTCCCTTCTTTAGGCAACCACTATGTTTCGTACAGTGCCGGGGCCGACATGTATGTAGATGCGATTTCGGGAGGGCTGGCCGTGCAGGCAACAGCCGATATGAGTGGGCCTCTGGCAACTTTTTCGGGAAGTGCTGTTTATTCCTACCGCTTGAAAATCAGTGATAAAATAACAATGAATGCCGCTATGCAGGCAGGCTACATACAATACAGGCTCAACTGGGAAAAACTTATTTTTGAGGACATGATAGTTCCCGGCACTGGTGAAGTTATACCGGCGAACACCACGGAAACGCCGCCACCAAACCAGAGTATTGGAGATGTTGATTTCACTACAGGATTCGTGGTGGGTTATAACGAGCGGCTTTACATAGGTGCCGCTGTTCATCACCTTACCATGCCCGATATGGCTTTTTACACGGATAACAACAGCCGCCTGGATATGCGTATCACGGTGCATGCAGGAGCCTTATTCGATTTACAACAAGGTCTTGAGGGCAGTGAAAACGAAAGATTTTCACTCTCTCCAAACATCGTTTATATGCAACAAGGCAATTTTCACCAGTTAAACAGCGGTGTATATGCGAACTTTTACCCATTTGTTTCAGGAGTGTGGCTCAGGCACAATTTTGAGAATCCCGATGCGCTGATCGTTTTGCTGGGATTCCAGCAGCCCGAGTTTAAAATAGGATATAGTTTTGACTTCACCTTGTCGAAATTAGGCTTGCCAGCAGGAGGCGCCCACGAGGTTTCTTTTGTATGGTTACTCCCCTGCCCGAAAAAAGAATTTAAGTACAAGGCAATAAAATGCCCCAGTTTTTAGTTAATACCCAAAACAAACCATTAAAAGAGATGGCTAACTACGGCAAATTAGCAGCAAAAGTAATGTTTGCAGCAACAATTGCACTTCTGGTTTCTTGTAAAACCAAAGAAACATCGCGTACAACAGGTTGGAAATACAATGATCCCAAGAACGGCGGTTTCGAAGTAGCAGATTACAAAGAACCCATAACCGGACCAGGATTGGTTTTTATTGAAGGGGGTACTTTTACCATGGGTAGGGTCAGCGATGACCCTATGTATGAGTGGAATAATATCCCGCGCAGGGTTACCATTCCCAGTTTTTACATGGACGAAACCGAAGTTTCCAATGTAGATTATGTAGAATATCTCTATTGGCTGAACCGCGTTTTCGGTACCAGCTACCCGGAAGTATACCGCAAAGCATTGCCGGATACACTTGTTTGGCGGGAGAAACTTGGCTACAACGAACCACTCGTTGAAACTTACCTGCGTCACCCGGCTTATAAAAATTACCCCGTAGTTGGTGTTACCTGGACCCAGGCCAACGATTACTGCCTGTGGCGTACCGACCGAGTTAACGAAATGCTGCTGGTTCAGTATGGCGTACTTGAACTCGACCCTGCCCAGAAAGATGAAAATAATTTCAATACCGAAGCATACCTTGCAGGTCAATACACTGGCCTGGTGAATAAACCGATGCGCGACCTGAATCCGAATGGTACAGGTGAGCGCAACGTGCGTCTTGAAGATGGTATACTTTTACCTAAATACCGTCTGCCTACGGAAGCCGAATGGGAATTTGCTGCTTACGGCCTGGTTGGGAACACCCATTTCGAACGCGTTGTTGAACGTAGGATCTATCCCTGGAATGGTACCATACTTCGTACCGATGATAAAAAATTCTATGGCAGCTATGTCGCCAATTTTAAACGTGGCCGTGGTGACTATATGGGTGTTGCCGGTAACCTGAACGATGGTGCCGAAATTCCTGCTGAAGTCGGATCTTACTGGCCTAACGATTATGGCCTTTACAACATGGCCGGTAATGTTGCCGAATGGGTTCTTGACGTATACCGTCCTTTGAGTTTTGAAGACATGAATGACTTTGCTCCTTTCCGTGGAAATACATTCCAGACCCGCGTTACAGATGCTGAAGGCTACCTGGTACCCAAGGACAGCCTGGGCCGTATAAAACACCGCGATGTTACTGAAGAAGAAGCCATGGGACGTTTCAACTACCGCAAGGCTGACAATATCAACTACCTCGACGGAGATTATCATTCGTTGGCTGGAGTCGATTGGCTTGCTCCTACTGATGCAGGTAGTACTACCAATAAAATGTATGAATATGGGATTTCATCCCTGATTAGCGATAAATCACGCGTTTACAAAGGTGGTTCGTGGCGCGACCCGGCTTTCTACCTGAGCCCTTCAGCCCGCCGTTCAATGGACGAAAACCAGTCGACCAATTACATCGGGTTCCGTTGTGCAATGGGTCGTGTTGGGGGATCAAGACCCGGAGGCAAATAAACCTGCAATTTTTTATAAAAAACCCATCCTGCATAAGGATGGGTTTTTTATTTTCATTAATTTGCAACGCCCAAACAATTTAGGTCCTATGCTGACAACACTTGAGGAGCTTTATTCGATTTTTCTGAATCACCGTATTATTTCGACCGATTCGCGGCAGGTTAAACCCGGCAGCCTTTTCTTTTCCCTGAAAGGAGAGAACTTCGACGGAAATAAATATGCCCGTACTGCGATTGAGGCTGGGGCAGCTTATGCCGTTATTGATAATGAAGCATTTACCGGCAACCAAACCCTGCTGGTTGAAAATGTACTCGAGGCTTTACAGCAACTGGCCCTGATGCACCGCTGCAAATACACTATTCCCGTTATCGCAGTGACAGGGAGCAACGGGAAAACCACGACCAAAGAACTGGTGAATGCCGTGCTGAGCCGCCAATACAGTATCACATGTACCACGGGTAACTTAAACAATCATATAGGCGTTCCCCTGACATTATTGGAAATCACGGATAAAACAGAGATTGCCGTAGTTGAAATGGGTGCCAACCACCAGGGAGAAATCGCACAGCTATGCCGTATTGCTGAACCAACCCACGGCTTAATAACAAATATCGGCAGGGCCCACCTGGGTGGTTTTGGCGGTTTTGAGGGTGTGATCAGGGCTAAGAGTGAATTATATGACTGGTTACGGTTGTCGGGAGGTGAAGCTTTTGTGAGTGCGGATAACCCCTTGCTTATGAAGCTCTCATCCGGATTAAAAAGGACATTATATGGAAGCCTGGAAGGAATTCAGACCAGAGGGAGAGATTTTGAAAACTCCTCCATGCTTGAACTGGAATGGATCTCAGGGCATTCCGCTATTATCATTAAAACAAACCTGGTCGGCCACTACAATTTCGAAAATGTGATGGCGGCTATTTGTACAGGCACTTATTTCGAACTGCCGGGCCAAATGATAAGCCAGGCTATCAGCGATTACGTCCCCTCCAATAGCCGTTCGCAGGCTATGAAAACAGATAGGAATTCCATTATCCTCGATGCATACAATGCCAATCCGTCGAGCATGCAGCTCGCAATCGAAAATTTCGGCAGGTTGGAAGCACAGCATAAGATGCTGATATTGGGCGATATGCTTGAGCTAGGAGATGAGAGCTATACGGAACATCAAACCATTGTGTCTCGGGTTGAAACACTCCATTTTGATCTTGTGATTTTTGTTGGTCCTGATTTTCAGCAGGTAGCTTCAGATAAGTTCACCTGTTTCGCCACATCCGGCGAAGCTCTCGCCTGTCTTATGAAGGAACAGATTTCCGGGTATACGATCCTTGTTAAGGGTTCCCGCGGAATAAAAATGGAGAATGTACTGGATGCCTTATAAGAATGGGGCGAGCTGTTCAATTGATTTACTAACCGAAAGACAAGGCCTTTTCACCTTAGCAGATTTGCGTTAAAAATACCTGGAAACTGAAAATATGAAAACTCACCGTGTTATCGGCATGATGTCGGGCACTTCGCTGGATGGCATCGACCTGGCGCACTGTACATTTGAAGAGAATGGGGACGGTTATTCCTTTAATTTAGGTGTCTGTGAAACTGTTCCCTATTCCGGGGAATGGCTGAGCCGTTTAAAATCCCTTCCCGGTGCATCGGCAACCGAATATGCCGAAGCCCATGCTTCGTATGGACGATATATAGGCGGTCTGATCAAGGAATTTATGGGCTCCAACCAGCTTACTGCTGATTTCGTGGCGAGTCATGGACATACTATTTTCCACAACCCTTCGCAGGCTTACACTTCGCAACTAGGTGAGGGTGCATCCATTGCAGCAGTATGCGGGTTGCCTGTTGTATGCGATTTCCGCACGGGCGATGTAGCAGCCGGGGGACAGGGAGCACCCCTGGTCCCGGTAGGCGACGAACAGCTCTTCCCCCAGTTTGATTATTGCCTTAACCTGGGTGGTTTTGCGAATATTTCTATGAACTATCAAGGCATACGCATCGCATTTGATATTGTACCCGCCAATATTATACTGAATTACATTGCCAACCTGTCTGGCAAGGAATTTGACAGAAACGGGGAAATGGCTTCCGGGGGACAGGTAAATGAAATACTCTTACGGAAGCTTAACCTTTTAAATTATTATCATATCCCACCACCAAAGTCGTTGGGCAGGGAATGGGTTGAAAAGGAGGTACTTCCGTTGCTTAATGAAACTAAAATCAGCAATGAAGATGCCGCGCGAACTTTTTGCGAACACATTGCCATACAGATCAGTGACTGCCTTGACAAGAATCCGCACAGCAGAATACTTGTTACGGGCGGTGGAGCATTCAATACCTTTCTCTTTCAAAGGATACAAGCATATACATCAGTTTATATCCACATACCTGGTGATGAGCTTGTTAATTTTAAAGAAGCCCTGGTATTCGCATTTCTTGGCTTGTTGCGTATGCAGTCAAAACCTAATTGCCTGGCATCAGTTACAGGAGCTTCGCATAATGTCAGCGGCGGAGCCGTATATTTACCTTAATTTGAGAGATCCCTCCAAGCATTCCGTATATCTTATTTTTTGAATCCCAAAGAGATAGATATTATGATTGATTTTGTCTACTTTTGCGCCTTCAAAAAAATCAAAATTTTGCCGGTGGCAGGCTGTTGATTTCCGAATGCACTTTTATAGACTCCTGATGAACAGAAACAAGAAAGTATTATTAGTGATGACCACAGGCCTGTTCACTTTCCTACCCCTTTTTACCTTTGCTGCCGTTCCCACTTCTATTCCACTTATCTTTGGAATAAGAGCTGAATTTATCCTTTTCGCACTCACACTGATAGGGGTGGCCGTATTTCATAATAAAACCATGTTTGTTGCGCTTACAGGCCTGGTAGCCATACTTGTTCTAAAGTACCTGTTCCTGCCCGACTATTCGTTTATTGAACATATCAGCGGTACCGTTGGAAAGGAAGGTGAGTGGCGTACATTGCTTAACCTTACAGGGCTGCTCTTTGGGTTTGGTATACTTGCAAAGATCTTCCAGGAATCAGGCATACCGGATAAACTTCCCGCAATACTTCCCAATGATTGGAAAGGAGGCTTTGTTCTATTGATCTTTATTTTTGTACTGTCAAGCTTCCTCGATAATATTGCCGCCGCTATGATAGGTGGTACAGTGGCAGTTGTTGTCTTTAAAGGAAAAGTCCACCTGGGATACCTTGCTGCCATAGTAGCAGCAAGTAATGCAGGGGGTTCAGGGTCCGTTGTTGGTGATACCACAACTACACTGATGTGGATTGATGGGGTCAACCCCCTGGATGTCACGCATGCTTATATCGCTTCCGGTGCTGCAATGTTCCTTTTTGGAATTCCAGCCTCCATAGTCCAGGACAGGTATATGCGTATCCAAAAAGATGCAGGCCTAAAAATAAAGGTAGATTCTGTGCGAATATTGATTGTGGCCTTGATACTTATAGGAGCTATTGTTACAAACTACCTGCTGGATTTCCCGGCCCTGGGTGTTTGGATCGCCATCCTGATCGGATCGCTGCTGCGCAAAACACCCTGGGATGAGATTCCCCGATCGGTGCAAGGAACCATATTCCTGGTTGCCCTGGTGACATGTGCTTCACTCATGCCCGTCGAAGAACTTCCTGCCGCCACATGGCAAACTGCATTTTCACTGGGTTTCGTGTCAGCTGTATTCGATAATATACCTTTAACAAAGCTCTGCCTTGAACAAGGAGGTTACGATTGGGGCTTCCTGGCCTACAGTGTTGGTTTCGGAGGGTCCATGATATGGTTTGGTTCATCGGCCGGCGTAGCTTTGTCAAACATGTTTCCTGAAATGCGTTCAGTAGTCAGCTATGTGAAGGCCGGGTGGTTTGTAACTGTTGCCTATATTATTGGATTTTTCATTATGCTTGGCGTGGCCGGCTGGCATCCGCATGCCCCGCATCATAAGAATAAAAATGTAACTCAAATTGAAAATACAGTTAAACCGGCTATGACAACTTCAATAAGTCGGGCCTGAGCAAACTTTGTAAGTCCTGGTTTGTTTTTAAATTGTTTTGTGTAAAGACCATCAATGAAAAAGAGCATTTCACTTCACCATAACGCGCTGTCGGTTTCCGGCATTATAATAACCATGGGTATTGTGTTTGGTGATATAGGGACGTCCCCCCTTTATGTCATGAAAGCCATACTTGCCGGTTCCAGGGGGCCAATCACCACCGATTTCATTCTTGGAGCCATCTCTTGCATCATATGGACACTTACACTTCAGACCACAATAAAATACGTACTGATCACCCTTCGCGCTGATAACAAGGGTGAAGGCGGAATTCTGGCACTTTATGCCCTGGTACGCAAACGGAAGAAATGGCTCTTTGCCCTTGCCATTATCGGGGGTAGTACCCTACTGGCCGACGGTATTATTACCCCATCCATTACCATTGTTTCAGCTGTTGAAGGACTTCATTTACAATATCCCCAGGTACAGATACTTCCTATTGCATTACTGATAGTAACTGCACTTTTCCTGATACAGCAATTCGGCACCTCCACTATAGGCAAATCCTTTGGCCCCATGATGATGATCTGGTTCAGCATGCTTGCCATACTGGGTTTCGTCCAGGTGATCCAGCTCCCGGTTATATTGAAAGCATTTAACCCGTATTATGCTGTCCACCTGCTTTATTCCTATCCTCATGGTTTTTTATTGCTGGGTGCCGTATTCCTGTGTACTACGGGGGCCGAAGCCTTATATTCCGACCTTGGACATTGCGGTATTCATAATATACGCGTAAGCTGGGTGTATGTTAAGATAAGCCTGATCCTGAACTACCTCGGCCAGGGAGCCTGGATTCTGCTTCAACACAAGGAAGGAAATACATTGCCAAACCCGTTTTTCGCCATCATGCCCATCTGGTTTATGCCACTGGGAGTAGTGGTTGCCACGGCTGCCGCAGTAATAGCGAGCCAGGCCCTGATCAGCGGATCCTATACTATCATCAGTGAAGCCATCCAGCTCAATTTCTGGCCCAAAGTTCGCGTAAGCTATCCCACCACCCGCAAAGGCCAGATGTACATTTCTTCAATAAACTGGTTCCTTTTTGCTGCCGTAATGGTGGTAATACTGATGTTCCAGACTTCTTCGAACATGGAAGCAGCTTATGGCCTGGCTATCACGATCACCATGTTGATGACCACCCTGCTTATGGTTTTTTACCTGATAAAAATCCGGAGAAAGACCTATTTGATCATGACTTTCCTGATTGTTTATGTGAGCATCGAAGGAGCATTCCTGGCGGCTAACCTTGCAAAATTTATCCATGGTGGCTGGTTCACCTTGCTGCTGGCGGGACTAATAGCTTTTGTAATGTACGTCTGGCAGCGAGGCCGGAATATCAAGAACCAGTTTACCCGTTTCGTGAAAATTTCGGATTATGTTCAGACTATTAAAGACATCAGCCAGGATGATACCATTCAAAAGTTTGCCACCAACCTGGTTTATATCACCCACGCTGATCATGCCACCGATATTGAAACCAAGATTCTTTTTTCAATCTGCAACAAAAAACCCAAGCGTGCCGATACATACTGGCTGCTGCATGTGCATATTACTGACGAACCCCACACCCTGGAATATTCCGTTGATAAACTGATACCGGGTGTACTGATGCGCGTTGAATTCAGGTTAGGGTTTAAAGTTCAGCCCCGTATCAATCTCTTTTTCAAACATGTACTTGAAGAATTAGTGGCTAACAAGGAAATTGAACTCGAGTCCGGCTATCCTTCCCTGCGCAAGCACCATATCCCGGCCGACTTTCACTACATCATTATACGACGTATACAGAATTACGACTTCGACTTCCCGGCTTTTGAACAATTCGTCATGGATATGTACCGTTGGCTCACCAAAATGTCGACCTCCGACATACGTGCCTATGGACTCGATACCAGTAATGTTATGGAAGAGAAAGTGCCTTTCGTTATTGAGACCGGGAAACGGAATATTCTGAAAAGAGTCTAGTTGCCATTATTGTACGTTCACTTCTAAGCAGAGCTTTGACTCCCTGTAAGGCATGCCCAAGGCTAACTTCCAGGTTTTCTCCAGGTATACTGGCTAAGAGTGCCTGATTATGGTATATCAAAATCAGTTTATTCAGCTGCCCGGTTCCGGTATTCTGCTTGAAGGATGCTACAAAGCCCGGCAAAGCCAATCGATAGGTTTTAGAGTACTAAATCAACAACATACTATTTAAAAATAGGTTCAGGTTTTACTGTTTGTTGTTGTGAACAGCCTTACCTTTATACGGAAAATTTTTCCTTTATGATTTACGGATTCTTTCAACCGGTCCTGCTACCGGCCACCATGACCGGAAACCCAGTGACCCAGGTTCTTATATCTGCTTACCGGCCTTCCGTTTTAGCTTATATTCCATTGGAATACAGCGACATAATAATAAAGGGCGGCCCTATCCTAATCCCTGTTATAATCTTACTCATTCTTGGAATTTATATTTTTATTGAAAGGAATCTAGCCATCAGCCGCGCAGCTAAGGATGACAACAATTTCATGAACAATATCCGCGACTTTTTGCACAACGGACGACCCGATTCAGCTTTATCCTTCTGCAGGAACAATTCAACGCCGATTTCACGCATGATAGAAAAAGGTATTTTGCGCCGGGGAAGACAAGCGAGCGAAATTGAAGCTGCCGTTGATACAAGCGGCTCGCTCGAAATCGCCAAGCTCGAAAAAGGCTTCTGGGTGCTTGCCACCATTTCGGGAGCGGCCCCTATGCTGGGATTCCTCGGAACAGCCCTGGGAATGGTACAGGTGTTCAGCGAAATGTCAGCTGCAGGTAAAAATATTGATATCCAGATTCTTTCGGGGGGCATATACCAGGCAATGATCACTACAATTGCAGGCCTCATTGTCGGCATTGTTGCTTACATAAGCTACAATATACTTGTTGCCCGTGTCCGTAATACGCTGCATCTGCTTCAATTCAGGGCATCTGAATTTATAGATATGCTATTGCCCCCGGCAAATTAAGCCTGGTTGAAAGTTAAAGCTGAAAGAAACCAAATTAGCCACATGAACAGGGATATCACAGATTATCAATATTCCAGGCTGGTAGAAACACATACAGAATCACGAAACAGTAAAATAGCAGAGCTTATTTATTCAGGGCACTAACCTATTCTTTCATGGCAATTAAATCACATTACACCTTAAGCACGGGCTTCAGTATAGCAGCCTTGCCCAACCTGGTTTTCCTTCTGCTGATTTTCTTTCTGCTTACCTCCACACTAATAAGCCCGAATGCCATAAAACTGGTGTTACCTTCGGCATCATCCAGGCTACTGACAAAACAGAGTACCTCCGTTTACATTAACGAACAAAATCGTGTTTTCGTGAACGAAGCCCCAGTTACCAACCAGGATATCAAACAAAAACTAACGCAATCTTTAATCGGGCAACCCGAAGGAGTTATCGTTATCCATGCTGATCGCAGCGTCCCTGTGCAATATGTAGTAAATGTCATGGATGCAGTAAACCAGATAAATGAGATTCTGAAAACCAGGCACCAGGTTATTCTTGCCACCACTCCATCCGACAGAAAATAATCCTTCCCTTGGCATAATAGCAGTACCAGATTCGGTTTCATGCTGAATAGAAGGCAAATGCCGATGATAATGACCCGTCACCGGATATGATATATTTACTGGAAAATTCCATTAATACCTGGAAGAAGCCTTTAACTCCAGGGCGGTATATACTTCCGTTTGACCTTGGTTAAATTATATGTTATCATTTTGTTCGCTTTGAAAGCTCAACCTTTCGATATCCTTTCATTTACTCGTTATAAAACGGTATTTTTGCACCATAAAGGCAAATCCAAGTTTGATGAAGTTATCCTTATTCCCAGCAATTGTTTTACTGCTGGCATTCGCCCTAGCAGTTATATTTCCTTCGTGTAAGGAGAAAAATACAGAGTATCCCCCTCGCCCGTGGAGTGAATATTTTTACCCCAACACCCACATTGCCGCCAGGGACATACAAGTCATTTTATATGAGAACGAGCACTCTGTCTGGCTCGGATCAAGAGGAAAGGAGGGACTGCTATACCTGGATGGGTATAAATGGAATGTCTTCAACAAAGAGAATACAGGGATTGACTTTGATTCCATCACAGCCTTGACCCGCGATGGCAACGGGAACCTTTGGATAGGCTGGAAGAGTGGGCTCGCTGCTTTTGACGGCAGTTCATGGAAGAAAATCAGCTTATTCGACGGGTTGAAAGTAACGTCTATACTGGTGGAAGGAATAGGGAATATTAAAGTAGGAATAAAAGGCCTTTCGGGCGGCATGGCAATTTTTCAGGATAATAGCTGGAGTTTTTTGACACTTTTCAATTCCGATATCCCGACAGGGAACATCAATACTATGGTATCGGACTATGAGCAGGCAGTATGGATGGCAAGTAGTGACAAGGGAATTTTCCGGTTCAAAAATAATACCTGGAAAAACATGAGTTTGGATTTGCCCCTTCTTTCAAATGAATTTACAAGTTTAACACTTGCCCCCGACGGAAGTATCTGGGCCGGATCGGCATCATCACAACTCATCCATTTTCATAACGATACAGCCACTATTCTTAACACCGGCACTTCAAAACCTATTACTTCGGTAATAATTGCCGATAATGGCAGCCTGTGGTGCAGTACACTGGGAGCCGGCCTGGTTAAATTCGACGGGCAAACATGGACTTCTACCACCATAGATAATGCCTCGCTACCGTCAAATGACATTTATTGCCTGGCAAAAGGCTACGCGGGATACCTGTTTTTTGGAATAAATGGCGGTAAAGTATTAATTATCAAACAATAACCGGAGATGAGATATTTTATCAGAGTCCTGATTACAGCTATACTGGCAATTGCGGGTTATTGTGTGAAAAGCCAGGAATTTTACGGGAGTTATTATCCTTCGCATAACTCCGATACACTGGCAGCAGGAAATTACAGCCTGCATTTTTACAACAATAACTTTATTGACAACAATGAGTATTTCGGGCCATACACCGAAGGTATAACCTATATAGGTTCCGTGTTTCAACCCGAGCTTACCTGGGCAATGAGCAGCAAGTTCAGCCTCAGTGCCGGCTGGCATCTGATGCATTATTACGGACGTGAAGGCTTTGAGCAATCCCTGCCTGTGATCAGGGCACGCTATACTATAAGCCCGGGCACCCAGATCATTTTCGGGCAGCTGGAAGGCAGGCTCCAACATGGGTATATAGAACCTATCTACAACGAAGATAACTATTTTATCAAAAACCCCGAATATGGCATTCAGTTGCTTGTGGACCGGAAAAGACTTCATACAGATGTATACATGGATTGGGAAAAATTCCTGATGCCGGGAGACCCCTTTCAGGAAGTTATTACAGGAGGACTGCTGGCATCCTATCGTTTGAATGATAACCTTAAGAACAAGGGGTTTAGTGCTCATTTTCAAAGTATTATCCACCACTTCGGCGGGCAGGTCGATAATGTGGATGTACCTATACAAACAAGGGCTAACCTGGCTGCAGGGTTAAAATACGCCTTTCTGCCCGACTCGAAAATACTGGAACGTATAACCTTGTCTTCATTTTACATTCAGGCCCTCGAGATGTCGCAAACCAATCTCATGCCATTTAAATCCGGGTTCAGTGTCCACAATACAGTGACTCTTGAAAACTCATGGATCAAACTAAGCACGGGCTGGTTTCACGGCGAATATTTCTTTGCACCTATGGGCGACTACCTCTTCCAGTCCATTTCACAGTTCAATACCTGGTACGTGGGCGACAAACGCGACCTTGTTACCTCTAAACTGCTGATAGGGCATCAGATCATGAAAGGAGTTGATCTGGGCATACGCTACGAGTCATACTATGATGTTCAGCGTAAAACACAGGATTTCAGCTACGGGCTAAATATTAGCGTGAATGCAAAGGTTTTTGAGAAAAAGTTAAAGTAAAGGGGTTAGGATTTAGGGAAAAAGACAAGAAGAACGAGGTAAAATGCAAAACCCGGAACCTTTGAACCCTTTGAACTCTTCGAACCCTTTGAACCCTCGAACCCTTTGAACCCTTGAACCCTTGAACCCTTTGAACCCTTTGAACTTTTTGAACTTTTTGAACCCTTAAACCCTTCATCCCAATTCACAGCCGTACTTTCTACGAATGACCTACACTAAAACCTTAGCCTATCTTTTCAACCAGTTGCCCATGTTTCACCGCATAGGAGCAGCAGCATACAAGGCAGATCTAGGAAACACCACAGCTCTTTGCGACCTGCTCGGGCACCCGGAAAACGACTTCAGAAGCATCCATATCGCCGGGACCAACGGGAAAGGCTCAACTTCACACTTATTGGCTTCTGTATTGCAGGAAGCAGGCTATAAAACAGGGCTATTTACTTCACCACACCTGATAGACTTCCGAGAGCGCATTAAGATAAACGGCCGCATGATCAGCAAGAAGGAAGTTACTGCATTCGTGCAATCGCACCAGCTTTCTTTTGATCGTATACAACCTTCCTTTTTTGAATGGACCTTTGCGCTTGCCTCCTGGTATTTCGCCAAGGAACAAGTTGATATTGCCGTGATTGAAACCGGTATGGGCGGCCGCTTCGATTCTACCAATGTAATTACGCCTCTGCTCTCGGTGATTACCAATATCGGGATGGACCATACACAGTTCCTGGGAACCACCCTGGCAGAAATTGCTCGTGAAAAGGCCGGCATCATTAAAGCGGTGATTCCGGTAGTTATTGGCGAAACACAGGCCGAAACAGTCCCGGTATTTGATGAATTCAGCCAAAAACTCCGTTCAGTCCTCACATATGCCGACCAATCCCTTCTCCTTAGG
>JBAXXB010000065.1:0-17632 GCA_037128115.1 Bacteroidota bacterium | reverse complement strand
AAATTAAAAGAACGCTATTTTAAAGCCAGTTAAGAAAAAAGTTATCAGATAACCAGTATCTTTTTCCTCAGGCTGGAGTCGCCGGCGTCAACCACAAGAATATAAATACCTGGTTTCAGGTTCTGGCTGATTTGTTGTGTTCCCTGTCCGGGAATTGTGGTGTTGAGCAATACCCTTCCCGACAGGTCGAGCAATTGAACCCGGGCCTGGTTAACGCTGGTGTTCATGACCAGGCTGATCGATCCTTCCGGCTGACCCGTGATAACCCTGATGGAGGCTGCATTTTCATCCACACCGGTGGTGTTGAGCACCTGCACGGTCTTTGCTGGTGAAAAGGCGCTCTCACCGCACGAATTCTGTGCTTTGACAGTAATCTGGGCATTCCCGATAAAGCTGGTATTCCATGCCACATGCCCTGTGAGGGTAGTGCCCGAAATGGTTCCTGCACCGGCCGGGCTAAGTTGCCAGACATATGAATCGGCTGTACCCGTAGTGGTGTAATCGCAGGCCATAGTATTCTGAATATTAACCTGGGCGGGACCGTCGGGCGTAGCCGGTGTTAGCGGTACTGGGCTGACAGCGATAGCCGTACTGCTTGCAGCAGCGCTTCCGCAGCTATTTGAAGGAGTTACCGTTATATTGCCGTTACCTGATCCTACCGTTACATTTATTGAACTGGTGCCCTGTCCTGACGAGATCACTGAACCGGCGGGTACAACCCAGGTGTAAGTGACTCCCGAAACGTTGGTTACCGAATAGGTCTGCGATGAGGCCTGGCAGGGTGTTGTGCTGCCTGCCACGCTGCTGGCCGGTGAAGGAACTGAATTTACCGTGATCATTTTGTTGGAAGCCGTGCCGTTACCCACTGTATTTGTTCCATAAACGCTGATGTTGCCCGAGGTTGACCCGGTAACAAACGAAACGCTCACCGAGGTGGTGCCCTGTCCGCTTGCAATAGTGGCTCCCGACGGGGCAGTCCATACATAGCCGGTAGCACCGGAAATGCTTGTAATAGAATAGGTGGCTGAATTGTTTAAGCAAATGGCTGCAGGTCCGGTAATGGCACCTGCGGCTCCCGGGGCCGAAGCGGCTTCCTGGACGGTAAGCTGGCTGAGTGTGACCGGGCCGGGTTTCCCTTTGGCAAAGGCCCCGTAAAAAGTAACAGCCCCGGTTCCGGCTGCGGGAGCTACCCAGTTGAAAGTCCAGGTGCTTAACGAAGAGGTGGCATTGGAATGGGTTACATATTTTGTTCCACCCACCAGTTTGCTGCCTGAGCCTGCAACCAGGGTACCAAGTTGCGTACCCGAAGCATTCTGGGGCGAAACTTCAAAGCCGTATTTCCCTGAACCGGTAAGGGTATTGGTGGCCGTTATCTGGTAGGTTTGACCGGCTGTATAGCCGCCTGCCGGGATATTGGAAGTGATCAGGCTGGCAGTAGTAGTAGCAGTACCCCCATGACAAGAAGTGCAATTGGAACCATCTCCAGGCGAGCCGGTTACAGCTGCAGGAGCACCGTTAGGATACATCATGGTGTAACCACTGAATAATAGGATAGCAAACAGTGAAGAGATCCAGGGTAAGTGTTTGATTTTCATGGTACAAATTTTTAGTTAGTGTTTGATTGTGTTGCAGTGGCAAATGCGATATATGTAGAACTTATTCAGGCTTACTCTTTTTATATCCTGGTAACCGGTTTTTGACCGACTGGCCGCAGGTAATTCAATTCTATGCGCAAAACTAGGAATAGGGATTTTTTTACAAAAAAAGTATAAGACGGACCGGGATAAAAGAACGCTCAAACAGCTCAATCCAGAGATGAGCCGGTTTCGCCTCCCCGGAAACCGGTATTGATATCCGGCCTGACCGGCAAATAACAAGCCGGCGGATATTTTTCCGGTCAAATAAGGGGTACAAAAAAAGCGACACCGGTATCCCGGTGACGCTTTGGGTTGTTTTGCCGCAATTCTCATCCAGATTAATTGGCTGGAGATAGAGGCAGTAATTGGGCAGAGGCGAAGATTATTTCAGGTGATTATTTTACTTTTCTCACCTTTCCCACCTCTGTATTTGCAGGACACTTAACCTGAACCGAAATAAAAAATTCCACCAGGTCAATCAGTCCGGCTACTTTGCTTAATCCTTTTTAACGATCAGTTTGTTCGATTTCCTCCTTTTCAGCCTGATCTTCATTTCATAGGCTATTATGTACATGGCTGGTACAAACAACAAGGTTAAGAATGTAGCGAAACTGAGCCCGAAAATGATGGTCCAGGAAAGTGGTCCCCAGAACATAACATTGTCGCCACCTATATGAATCTGTGGGTTAAGCTGCGTGAACATAGTGGCAAAGTTGAGGTTGAACCCGACAGCAAGAGGAACCAGTCCTAATATAGTAGCTGTAGCAGTAAGGATGACAGGTGTGATACGGGTCAACCCGGCCTGTACTATGGCTTCCCGGGTTTTCAATCCGCGCTCTTTCAGCGTGTCGATAAACTCGACAATCAAGATTCCGTTTCGGACCACTATTCCTCCCAGTGCAACAATTCCAAGACCCGTCATAATGATTGAGATCGACATATTGAAAATCACAATTCCTAAAAGAACCCCGATTACACTGAAGATTACTTCGCTCAGTATGATCACAGTTTTGCTGATGGAGTTAAACTGGGTGATGAGAATGAAGAAGATAAGGCCAATGGCTATCATCATAGCCTTTCCAAGGAACGCTGACGTTTCGGCCTGGTCTTCCTGCTCGCCGGTGAGTTTTATTTGTACTCCTTCATGCACAGGATAATCTACGGCTATTTTCTTGATCTGGGCAACAACCTCATTGGCGGTATAGCCTGTCAGGACTCCACTGGAAAGTGTGATGATCCTTTTCAGGTTCTGCCGTTTGATGCCCCCGTAGGAATCCACATAATCGATACTGGCAACCGACGACAGTGGTATTTGTCTCAATAAACCGGAATTCATATCACGGTAGGTGATTTTAAGGTTGATCAGGTTATTGATATTGGCACGGGTATCGAGTGAATACCTAAGCTGGATCGGGAATTCATCCTCATCCATTTTGTATTTCGATACTTCTTTACCAAGCACTGCGTTGTTTAACTCCAAAGCAATTGTCCGGGTTGATATCCCTTCGTGGTTGGCACGTACGCGATCGATATTGATGGCGATTTCCGGTTTATTTTCCTGGAAATCACTCTTCAGTTCTTCTATACCAGGTATCTGGAGGGAATCAAGGTAGTTTTTAAATGCTCCTGCATCGGCTATCAGTTCGGGCAGGTTTTCGCCGGTAATTTCGATATTTACAGGTTTACCGGTAGGAGGCCCTGAACGGTTTTTCTCGGTCGATATTTCGGCGCCGGGTATTCCTTTCACCTCCTTGCGTATCATATCGAGATATTCAGTTGTATTTCGGCCGATACGGTTTTTATACTCCACAAAGTTGACCGTAACTTTCCCTTTTTCGGCACTCAAGCTTCGTGTAAAATCCATATCATCACCGGCCCCGAGAGCGATATTGGTGATGACTGATTCCACATCCGGGTTGTTTTTGCCCAGGACTTTAATCACGCGTTGTTCGACGATACGGGTAACCGAATCGGTAATTTTCTGATCGGTACCAACCGGCATTTTAACCCTGACATTGATAGCGTTGGGCATATTGTCGGGGAAAAACAGCACCTTCGGATTGCGCATGCCTGTGGCAATAAAAGTGAAGATAAGTAAAGTTACTACTCCTATGAGTAAATACCAGGGATTCCGACCTCTCAGGAAAAAACGCAGTTGTTTTTCGTACATCCGCATAAACCATGGCCATGCAGTTTCCTGCCACCATTTGATATAGGGTTTCAATAAAGTATGGAAAAACAACACTACAATTGCTACAAACACCAGGAAATTTGCGATGCCGAAAGCCGTTGCACTGTGATTTGAAGCATAAAAAGCATAACTGACAAGAGCTAAAATAAGTGCAGCCCCGATCTGGAAAAACATCCGTTTTTTGAACTTCTTTTTATCCGGTGCATCGAATTCATGTTTCATAAACGAAACAGCAAATACGGGATTGATAATATAGGCTACAAACAGGGAAGCAAAAAGTGTGATAATAAGTGTTACCGGTATGTAAAACATGAACTTGCCTACAATACCCGGCCAGAATGCCAGAGGGAAGAAGGGGGCCAATGTGGTTAAGGTACCCGACAAAATGGGTAAAAACACCTCGCCCGCCGCCTGTTTTGCCGCAAGTATAATATTGGGCTGCTTCTGGTGCGTTCGGTGAATATTCTCGATCACCACTATGGCATCGTCAACCACAATTCCTAGGGCAAATATGAGGCCGAACATCACAATCATGTTCATGGTAAAACCAAGAGCAGGCATCACCATAAAAGCAATTGCCATGGAAAGCGGAACAGCCAGGCCAACGAAAAACGCATTGGTTAATCCCATGAAAAACATCAATACAATGGTTACCAGTATCATACCTATAATAATGGTATTGTTAAGTTCTTCGAGGGTGTTGCGTGTGTAACGCGACTGCTCACCGGTCAGCGTAACTTTAAGATCCTTGGGGAACTGCTTGTTTACCAGGTCATCTTTAAGGATGGCCTTTATTTTATCCGAAGCTTCAAGCAGGTTTTTGCCGCTTTTCTTAACTACGTTGAGTGTAATTACATTTTGCCCGTTGAGGCGCGAAAAGCTTTCCTGTTCCTTAAACGTGTCTTTTACCTCGGCTACATCCTTAAGGTAAACCGTTGCACCGCTCCCTGATTTGATGACGATATTGCGTATTACATCCATATCCTTGAACTGTCCCTGTATGCGGATGGACCGTTTCATGCCGAAGGTTGTGATATTGCCGGCCGAAATGGTAAGGTTTTCCGATGCAATGGCATTGCCTATATCGGACAAGGAAATGCTGGAAGCCTGGGCTTTATACATATCCACGTTGATCTGTATTTCGCGTTCGAGTGCACCCACTATATCAACACGGGTGATTTCGTTGAGCGATTCAATACGGTCCTGGGCCAGGTCGGCATATTTTTTTAACTGGTCGAGTTCATAATTCCCCGAAATCTGGATATACATAATGGGTATTTCCGAGAAATCGATATCCATTACATTGGGATCGGTTGTCAGGTTGTTTGGCAGATCAGTCCTGCTTTTATCGACGGCATCCTTCACCCTTTGTTTGGCGTCGGGCACAGCTACATCGGTATTAAACTCTATGGCTATGGACGAGAAATCCTGCAGGGAATTACTGGTAATTTTCTTCACCCCGTTAATCCCTTTCAGCTGTTTTTCGATAGGACGGGTAACCAGGTTCTCCATATCTTCGGGCGATGTGCCCAGATAGGGTGTGTTTACCAGTATGGTCGGGATCACAATTTCGGGAAACTGCTCTTTCGGGATGCTGTTGTAGCTGCTAATACCCAGCAAAGTGATAAACACAGCCAGAACATAGATACTGGTTTTGTTATCAATAGCCCAACTGGTAGCAAAAAACTCTTTAAAATTATTTTTCTTCATAATATGGTCATAAATTAATTCAAATGGGATATCACCCGTTTAACATTAGTTCACCTGTATAAGTTGTCCGTCAATAAGGCTGCTGAAGCCGGTGGTAATCACTTTGTCACCCGAAGAAAGGCCTGTTGTAATTTCGGCCAGTCCGTTGTAGGTGCTGCCAACAGTAACAGGTAAACGGCGTGCAACTAATTTGCCGTTTTCTTCCTTAGCCACATAAATGTATTTTCCGGAAGGCGTTTCCCGTATCAGTGTCACAGGTACTGTAAAAGCGGCGGGATTGCGGTAATCGTTTATTTTAACCACAGCCATCATGTTAGCGCGATACTCAACTTTGGATGCGCCTAATCTTACCTCGGTCAGGAAGGTGCGGTTAATTGGGTTAATGTATTTACTGGTAAATCGCATCTGCGATGGAATTTCGATATTGAAATCAGGGAAGTAAACGATCACTTTATTTCCTGGTTTTACTTTAGGAGCATAGGCTTCGGCTATTTCGGCCACCACCTTCACCGTCGAGAAATTAACGACCCGCACTGCCGGCTGACCCGGTTGGGCAAGTTGTCCGACTTTCAGGTTTACTTCTTCCACGCTTCCATTGATTGGTGACTTAATGCGGGTCATTTCCAGCTGGTCGTTCAGGGTGGCTATTGCCTTTTCGAGGTTTTCCTTGTTGTTTTTTGAGGTCAGGTATTGTACTTCACTCCCGATTTGCTGATCCCAGAGGGCTTTTTGTTTGGCAAACATATTGGTAGCAAAATCCAGCTGTTGTTTAGTGCTGGCAATTTGCTGCATCATCACCGAGTTATCTATTTGTGCCAGGATCTGGCCCTTATGCACGGGGTCACCTTCCTTAACATAAACAGCTGTAATTGCACCCGACATCTGTGCTGTTACAGCAATGTTGTCTTCTCCATCCACTTTTCCCTGTACTTCCAGGTAATGATTAAACTCGGCGGGTTTTGCTTCGGTAACTGCAATGCTGGTTACCTTACTTACAGCATTGGTATCGCTGAGTTGTAATTCTGTTTCAAGTGTTTTTATCTTCAGCGAAATGGCATCGTGCTCTTTTTTCAGCTTAGCCAGTTCTGATTTCTTGTCGGCGGGTTTGCCACATGCTACTGCTAAAACTATCAGCACCAGGAAAATAATGGATTTATTCAATGTTTTCATTGTATAGGTGTTTTATGATTTTGATTACAGGTTATTGTTTAATTTGTCGAGTTTGTTCTTGGCCGAAATCAGCGAAAGGATTGAATTATACATATTGCTTTGCGCAGTCAGGTACTGGTTCAGGTTGTCCGTAATCTCCCGGCTGGTAGCGATTCCTTCGTTGAATTTTATCAGAGTCTTGTCATAGATGCGCTTAGTGAGTTCAATATTCCTCTTATCATTCAGGTATTTCTCGTAGGCGGTAGTCAGCTCATTGCGCGTATTTATATATTGCAGTTGTAATCCATTGGCGACATTATCCTTGGTGTTGGTAATTTTCTGCAATTCGAGCTGGCGCTGCTGTACTTTCACATTTCGGGATCCGCTCGATACCAGAGGGATATTCATAGAAACCTGGAAAACATCCTTGGGGTTAAAATTAAATGCGGGTGCATTTAACATTTCTTCATGCCTGTAAACAGCTGCCAGGTTAGGGAGGTAAGTGCTTTTCTCCCTTTTCAGGTTCAACTGGCCAATGGTTTCGGATGTTGTAAGTATCTGGTAGTCGAGGTTATTGTTTATATTAAACTGGGTAGCAATCAAGGGTTCAAGGTTCACCGTATTGGCTATGCCTTCGAGGTTATCCGTGAGCTGGACTTTATTGGCAAAAGGCATCCCCAGCTGAAACTTTAACAGATCGTAGGTGGCATCAAGTTGACGGCTCATTGAACTGACCGCGTTCTTAAGGGTAAGGCTTACAAGTTCAATCTGATCAGCATCCGTGTTTTCAACAAGACCTTGCTTGTACATTTTCTGTATGTCGGAGAGGGTTTTGTTCGTATTTTCGAGCGACTTTTTAAGTATGTCAAGGGTTTGTTCTAAAACCAGGGCCAGGGCATACGAATTGGCTACACTTTCTTTTAAATCAATTTCGGTTTTCTGCCTGTTTTGGTCCGTCATGGTGTAGAAAACCTTGGTAGCCTGGAGCCCGACTATATATTCGCCGCTGAATATGAGTTGTGAGACAGTTATGTCGAGCGTGGTATTGTTCTTGACGCCTAGCGCAATAGGGGCTCCCGGAGTATATTTCATATAAACATCCTTATTGTTGATATTGTCGGATGTAATGACAGTACCGGCAGGTAGTCCGGTAGCCAGGGATGTGGAGCCTCCCAGGCTCAGTTCCGGAACCGTGAATAAATGCTGGTAATTGGCCTGTGCATTAACCTGGGGTAACCCAATGGCGGTAGTCTCCCAGATCTTCTTTTTGGCAATTTCCATATCAAGGGAAGAATTCCTTGAAGTCGCATTGTTTTTAATAGCGTATTCTTGCGCCTGTTTCAGGCTGAGTGAGGTAGTCTCGGGTTGACTGGCTCGCGCTGAACCGGAAAAATGCAGCGCAACTATCAGGAAAGCCGTGGTTAAGGTTGTGATGATGGGTAATTTCATAAATCAGAGATTGATATTTGACATGTTAATTTGTTTTTCGTAGTATGCAAGCCCGTCAGCATTGGCAATGCCGCGTATGTGGTTATCAAACATGACCTGGAACACTTTTTCGAATGAAAAATTTACAGACGAGAGAAATTCAGGGTCGTGAACATCCACCAGTTTCTGGATATAGAGCCTGGCAACCAGGTCAATATCAAGGTCGTTCCGGTATATTCCTTCTGCTATTCCCTGTATGAAGTTTTGCTTTACCTGTTCAAAGACATGGTCGCGTTTTTTTATGATAAACTCCCTGTAAATGGCAGGATAGTACTTTTGTAACTCATAAGCATTTATGGGATTCATATCTTTCAACTGAATGCTCACATTCTTGCTGACCGCCAGAAGTATATCAATGGCATTCATGTTTTGAGTTTCTTCTCCAATACATGGAATTCTTTCCTTTTCATGCATGTGGCTGAGCACCTTCTCAACTAATTCGGTTTTATTGGCAAAATACTGGTAAATGGTTTTTTTCGACATCCCTAATTCCTTAGAAACATCGTCCATGGAAACACTGCGTATCCCGTTTTTTTTAAACAGGCGTAAGCTTTCGGATAATATACGGTCAAGTTTTTCGTCCATATTTTTAGAATAATGAGCGGCAAAAGTACAAAAACTAATACAATGGAAACGAAATGAATTAAAAATGTTTCCATTGTTTTAACGAGTATTAACGTTTCCGACCTTCAATTGTTCCGCAAAATTCAAAACAAATATATAAACAGGCAAACGAAAAGCGGTGAATACCGGGTTTGGAGCGGTAAGTGGGGAGAATGGGGTGCTTAGGGGAAGGTGGTTGTCTGTTGGCAGATTCCAGTAGAAGCCGGTCTATGGTCATCGGGCTTCAACTACACTCAATGCTAATTCAGATACTTCGGTCTTTCGAATGCCTGCTTTAAAAGCGTTTTTTTTGTTTGATTATGGAAGTAAAAATTGTAAATAGCAGGGAAATTATTGCTAAAGCAATGGAAATATGGCCGATATAATCACCGTGTTTTACATAGAAAGTGATTTTGTCATTGGCATTTATTTTTTCGCGTATGGCTGCCGGTACCCAATACGAAGTCCGCTGGCTGATGTCGCCCCGCTGGTTAATAAAACACGAAATTCCGGTATTGGCCGACCGGGCTATACTCCGGCGGGTCTCGATAGCCCTGATCACCGAAAAAAACATATGTTGCCTGTGCCCGGGAGTATTGCCCCACCAGCCGTCGTTAGTGATCACAAAGATCACGTTTGCGCCGTTTTGCACAAAACGGTTCATAAATGAGCCGTATACCGATTCGTAGCAAATACATGGTGCGACTTTCAGGTTATTGCTGATAATAAATGGTGTCTGGTCCTTATTCACGCCCAGGCTGCCGGTTGTTCCACCCAGGTCGATGGCAAACTTCTTCAGGAAGGGTAATACGTCCAGGTATGGCATAAGTTCAACACCCGGTGTGAGTCTTGATTTGTGGTATTTCTGAATAGAACCGTCATGTGCCACAAAAAGCGCGGTATTGTATGAATCATAATATTGGGTTGTATCCTTAAATTGCCTTGCGGAAGCACTTAATGGCTCCCCGGGCAGGAATACCTTACGCGTTGATATGCCGGTAATAACATTCATTCGTGCGTAATTTTGGTTGAAATTCTTTAATCGTGCTATGCTTGGTGAATGATCAAACCGGTCTTCAAAAATGTATTCCTGTATGGCGCTTTCAGGAAATACCGCGAAATCGGTCAGGCTATCCGACTTTTCGGCAGCCAGGGCTAACATGCGCTCAGTAACCACCATTGGGTCAAGATCATACTCCTCGTTGTAAGGATCAATATTCGGCTGTACTACCACTACATCCACCGGGTTTGCTTTCTCGGCATAATGATGGTACATATACCATGAAATAACCATAGGGATGATGATAAGAAGAAGAGTGCCCGCCATTCGGATACCTACCGTGCGTCTGCAAATTTTCATTATTATCCGGTCGCGGACAAAAAAGAAAAGGAGGATATTTACCAGCAGTATCCAAAGCGACCCTCCGAAAACACCTGTATACTCATACCATTGGATTAATTTCGGGTAGGCGGCAAAGCCATTCCCCAGGTTTAGCCAGGGGAAATTCAGGTCCCAGTGGAGGTGAATAAATTCTGCTGTCAGCATATACCCTATCAATGCGATATATGCTGCTGCTTCACTCGAAAACCTGCGATGCGTAATATGAAATAGGTAAAAAGAACCCCCTACCAGAGACGTATTCACGAGGACCGTGGCAACAATGCCTACAGGGGTCGAAATATAAACCCACCAGGTGGTAAGCAGTACCCAGGTGGCAATTGTTATTGCGGTGTAGGGTAGCATCCCGGATGCATGGTTGTTTTTCCGGTTTTTCCATTGTTCGTATTCAACTACAAGCAAGGGGACAAAACCCGCCAGCAACAATAGGGGAAAGCCATGTTCAGGCCAGCCGGCGCTAAGTAATAATCCTGAAAGTATCGAAAGAAGTACTTTGTGAAAACGATTCATGCTGCATGATCTAAACCGCAAAGGTAAGGATTTGGATGCTTAGATAGCATGGCTGGCTGTAAGCTCTTTTCAGAAGGAACTGTCGGCTGCCGTTTTTCCGGAATTTTATAATTTGCAAGCTTTTTGTAAAAAAAGTGGCTGCCGTTGCCGACAACCACTCTACCCAGATAAAAGCAAACATAAACCAGCTTACGAAAGACCTATGGTCTCGCCCTCATAGCTTGACCAATGATAATTGTAAAGACCTTCAATAAGCCTTTTTTGCTTTTCTTCGGGCGACAGAACGTTGTATTTTTGTTTTTCGGCTTCTATTTTAATGCGTTTTTCTTCTTCAATGCGGTGTATTTCATCCAGGTAAGTATTTTCCATCCGCTTTTTCAGGTAATCATGAGCCACCGAAGGAAAGAGTTCGAGCAACAGCTCTTCTTTCTCGTTCAGGGCCAGCTTCACTCCCCCGTATTCTTCGAAAACCGGGTTTTCCTGTTTTTTATAAAAATTGGTGTTGTAAGCGGTTTCCTGTTTAACTCCGGCCAGTTTAAACCTGAATTCGGGATCCACAGGAACCGGGGTGCGACCATATACCCCTTTTACCAGGTTAACAAACTGTATCGATTTTGTAGTATAAAGCGGAGCACCATTGGCTTCGTCGAGAGCACAGTTAACGGCTTGTACGCCAACTATCTGGCTGGTAGGTGTTACCAGGGGAGGGCATCCTGATGCCAGGCGGACCAGGGGTATGAGTTCGAGCGCTCGGGGCAGAAGTTTTTCGAGCTTTAGTGCCTTGAGCTGTGCCAGCATATTGGAATACATACCTCCGGGGATCTCTGCTTCACATATTTTAGCATCTGGTTCCGGAAAACCAAACCAGCTTTCAATGCGATGACAAACCTCAAGCAGATCATCTTCTTTATCAGCTTTCGCATACGCAATCGCCATTTCGAACATCTGGTCAATATCATGGGGTAAGGAATCGGTCAGGATGTTGAACTCCCGTGGTGCCTTGTATCCGTCGAATTCCTTTAACTCCTGCCGTATGACGCGGAGTTGCTGGTCGAGTAGAATAGTGGCTTCCACATTTATGCCAGTTTTAATGTTCATGCGGTTACAAAACAACTGTATGATCTCATAAGCCGGGGCTGCCGTGCCTCCGGCAAAACTCATCAGAGCCGTATCGACAATATCAACCCCGTTCACGATAGCCATGAGTGTGGATGCAAGTCCGTAACCGGGGGTGCAATGCGTGTGGAAATTGATGGGCACCGAAACGTTTTGTTTTATCATCCGGACCATCCTTCCGGCCTTTAAAGGAGAGATGAGCCCGGCCATATCCTTAATGGTAATAATATCGGCTCCCATTTCCTCCAGCTCAATCGCTTTCTGTAGAAAGTACTCCTTTGTAAAAATTTTAGAAGGCAATATTTTGGCATGCAGCAGCGCTTTTACTTTTTCCCGTGTCGAATACCTGGGGTCTACTGTATACACTATGGTGCAATCGGCAATGCCTCCGTTTGCTTTTACGGCTTTCACCGTTGAACGTATATTGTCGAGGTCTTTGAGGGCATCAAAGATGCGCATGATGGTCAATCCGGATTTGATGGAATTGCTTACAAATCCGTTGATTACCTCGTCAGGGTATGGGTTATATCCGAAAAGGTTGCGACCTCGCGATAGAGCTGTCAACTGAATGTCGTCGCCCAGTGCTTTTCGGATGCTCTCGAGCCTGTACCAGGGGTTTTCGTTCAGATAGCGCATGATGGAGTCGGGAACAGCACCACCCCATACCTCCAGTGCATAAAAACCAGCATCCTTAAAACCGGGCAGGGTGCGTTCAACCTGTTGCTGGTTCATCCGTGTGGCGAAGAGCGATTGTTGTCCGTCGCGGAGGGTAACATCACGTATCAAAAGCTGTTTTGTCATGGTCAAAGATCTTTATTTCCTGACACCAGTTGCAAAAATACTGATGTAATTATCAAATAAACAATGGTTTGAATAGATTAGTGTTAATTGATTAACAGTATATATTGTTAATTAAATAACAATACAAAATTACAAATTAACACATCCGACATGGAAAAATATTAAAATAAATATTTTGGATTTGGCAGGAATTAAAAGTGCTCATTTTTTTGAAAAGGCACTATGAATTTAATTAATTTCGCCAGTGAAATTTAACCTTTAAAACAACGGATCATGTCAAAACACTTTGTCCCATTTCTTTTGTTGCTGGTTTTGTTAGCTGCTGTTTCAAGCAGTTGCAAACAAAAGCCGGGTAGTAACAGTGCAGTTAACGATACAGCCGCCATGAGCAAAATGCAGAAAAACGTAAACGAATATGCCGTGGTTAAGCTCACCACCGATCTGAGCAAACTTACAGAAAAAGAGAAACAGATGATCCCGGTTTTGTTGGAAATATCGCAGATCATGGACGATATTTTCTGGGAACAAACCTGGGGCGATAAGAAAGCTTTACTGGATACCATCAGTGACCCTTACACCAAAAAGTTTGTCGAAATTAATTATGGTCCCTGGGACAGGCTGGGTGAAAACAAGTCTTTTATTGCTGGTATTGGCGAAAAGCCCAAAGGTGCGAATTTCTACCCTGCCGATATAAGTAAGGAAGAATTTGAAAAATGGAACGATAAAAATAAAGCAAGCCAGTATACCATAGTGGTGCGCAACCCGGATAAAAGCCTTAAGAGTGTGTGGTACCATGAAGCCTATGCCGAAAAGGTTAAAAAAGCTTCGGACCTGCTGTTAAAAGCTGCCGACCTTGCCGAGGACGCAGGTTTGAAGAAATACCTGACGCTGCTATCGAAGGCATTGCTTACCGATGACTACTTTGAGAGTGATATGGCCTGGATGGATATGAAAACCAATACATTAGATTTGGTGGCCGGGCCAATTGAAAATTACGAAGATGAACTCTTTGGCTACAAGGCCGCCCACGAAGCTTCGGTGCTTGTTAAGGACAAGGAATGGAGCGTTAAACTTGAGAAGTACGCCGCTATGCTACCGGCTCTGCAAAAGGAACTACCCTGCGATCCCAAATATAAAAAAGAAGTTCCGGGTACCGATTCGGACCTCAATGCGTATGATATATTGTATTATGCCGGCAATTCCAACAGCGGTGGAAAGACCATAGCCATCAACCTGCCGAATGACGAGAAGGTACAATTAGCCAAGGGAAGCCGTCGCCTGCAGCTGAAAAATGCCATGCAGGCAAAATTCGATAAGATACTGGTGCCGATTTCGGAGGTGCTTATTGAGCCGGAACAACGCAAAAACATAAAGTTCGATGCTTTCTTCGGGAATGTGATGTTCCATGAAGTTTCGCACGGGCTTGGGATTAAAAACACGGTCACCGGTAAAGGTGTTATCCGCAAGGCGCTCAAGGAACAATATTCAGGTTGGGAAGAAGCTAAAGCAGATATCCTTGGTTTGTGGATGGTGAGCTGGCTGATTGAAAAAAAGGAACTTACCGGCATAACGGTCGAAGATGCCTATGTAACCTATATGGCCGGGCTTATTCGTTCGGTACGGTTTGGTGCAGCCGAAGCCCATGGCAAAGCCAATATGATGTGTTTCAACTTCTTCGAGGACAAGAAAGCATTTTCTCGTAATTCAGATGGTACATTTAAGGTTGATATGGACAAAATGCGACAGGCCGTAAATGAATGGAGTGCCTTTATTTTAAGTGTTGAAGGGGAAGGCGATTACGATAAAGCCGTAAATTATATGAAAGAAAACGGCAAAGTGCGTCCCGATCTGCAGGAAGGAATCGATAAGCTTAAAAGTGCCAATATCCCGAAAGACGTGATATTCGAGCAAGGTAGAACCGCGTTGGGACTTTAACTGAATTTATTGAAATAGGGCCGGGAGAAGGGGAACCTGGTAAGATGCCATAGCAAAAGTTTGATAACAGAGTAATAGGCTGAAGCTCAATAGGATATTTTCCTGTTGAGCTTTTAGTTTAAACGGATTCAAATTTCAACGAAAGCACAATCACACGTATCGGAAATCCAGGCTGCCTTTTGCCGTTTAGCTTGTTTTCACTTGTGTAATACTATTTTTACAGAATTTATTTGCCAACTCACAGAGTAATCGTCACAACTTGCAGAGGATTAACCTGCAGGGATTCGCAACCGTGACATTCTACTCACAGAAGACTTACCTTTGCCAATTAATCGTTCACTATTAAATCAAAAAGATGAAAAAAACATTACTTGCGCTTTGCCTGCTTGCAACAGTTTTCGCCAAAGCAGCCAATACTCCCGACGAAGGCATGTGGCTTCCCATGTTTGTTGAGAGGTTAAACTATGTGGATATGCAGAAAATGGGTCTTCACCTCACGGCCGAAGAGCTATACAGTATCAACCATTCCAGTTTGAAAGATGCCATTGTCAGCCTGGGTGGATTCTGTACCGCCGAAGTGGTATCGCCCGAAGGATTGCTTTTTACCAACCACCATTGCGGATACGACGCCATTCAGAAACACAGTTCGGTGAATCACGACTACCTTACAGATGGTTTCTGGGCCATGAACAAAGGTGAGGAACTTCCCAACGAAGGCCTGTATGTTTCGTTCCTGGTACGCATGGACGACATGACGGCCGAAGTGCTTGGCACTGTTACTGCCGATATGGATGAAACCGCCCGCGGAGCTGCTATTTCTAAAAAAATAGAAGAACTGAAGAAAGCCGCTACCGAAAGTGGAAAATACGATGTGGAACTGAAGAGCTTTTTTAACGGGAACGAATATTATATGTTTGTTTACCAGCAATATAAGGATATCCGGTTGGTAGGTGCTCCCCCATCGTCAATCGGCAAATTCGGAGGCGATACCGATAACTGGATGTGGCCACGCCATACCGGGGACTTCAGCATCTTCCGTATTTATACCGCTCCTGATGGCTCCCCCGCCGAATATGCAAAGGATAATGTCCCCATGGTTGCCAAGCAATTCCTGCCTATTTCGATAAAGGGATATAAGAAAAATGATTTTGCCATGATCTGGGGATACCCGGGCAGTACCGACAGGTACCGGAATTCATGGGCGGTCGACGCTTCCCTCAACGATATTGATCCTGCAATTGTAAAAGTACTGGGAACGGTTCTTGAAAAGCAAAAAGAAGGAATGGATGCCGATAATGCAGTGCGTATTCAGTATGCAAGCACCTATGCCGGTCTGGCAAATTTCTGGAAGAACAAACTGGGAGAAGCCCGCGACCTGAAACGACTGGATGTAGTGCAGAAAAAACAGGAGCTGGAAGCGAAATTGCAGCTCTGGATCAATGCCGATGAGCAGCGTAAAGCCAAATACGGAGATGTGCTGAGTACTTATGCCGACATCTACAAGCAGTATAAAGATCAGAACCTTTACCAACAAATGTGGTACACCCAGCTTTGTTTTTATGGTTCCCATGCATTTTCGTTCCCTGGGCAATCCACAGCCATTGAGACTGTATTAAAAACGGGTGCCAAAGGCGATGATCTGAAAAAACAGATGGAAAAGTTCAGGGAAACCTCAAAGGATCATTTCAAGGATTATAACAACGCTATAGAGCAAAACGTATATGCAGCCTTGCTCAGCCTGTTCCGCACCAATATTCCTGTTGCGCAGCAACCTGCTATATACCAGGTGATTGATAAAAAGTACAAGGGTGATATCAATAAGTATGTTGCCGAAATGTTCGAAAATTCAATTTTCTGTACCGAAGCCAAATTCAATGCCTTCCTCGAAAAACCGAACCTAAAGAAACTGCAGAAGGATCCGGCCCTTATTACCTATAATTCATTTATGGATTCGTTCAAAAAATTACAGGAAGTCAACAAGCAACTCGGTGCGAAAAACAAAAAGGCACAGCGCCTTTTTGTTGCTGCTCTCCGCGAAATGGATCCCAGCAGGAGTTTCTACCCGGATGCTAACAGCACCATGCGTATGACTTATGGCAAAGTGCTTGACTATTATCCTGCCGATGCGGTTCATTACAACTATTTTACCACGCTCGATGGCGTGATGATGAAGGAAGATCCTACCAACGAGGAGTTTATAGTTCCTGCTAAACTTAAGGAGTTATATAGTAAAAAGGACTATGGCCGTTACGGTGAAGAGGGTAAACTGTATACCTGTTTCCTTACCGATAATGATATTACCGGTGGTAATTCAGGCAGCCCTGTTATTAATGGTGACGGGCAGCTTATAGGTCTTGCCTTCGACGGAAACTGGGAAGCCATGAGCGGGAATATCCTTTTCGAGCCTGCTCTCCAGCGTACAATAAATGTGGATGTGCGTTACGTGCTCTTTGTTATCGATAAATATGCAGGAGCCAGCAACCTGATCAAAGAATTAAAGATCGTTCAATAATTAATACGCTTACTCAACAAAGAAAGGATTCCCAAACGGAGTCCTTTTTTTGTTTGTGGCATAGTTTCGTTGCATTTAGGTTGTAACTTTGCCGGGTACAGAACCTTGCGACAGAACTGGGGAGATAGCCTGAAAGGGCAAACCAGCATGCAGAACTGAATTTATTAGACATGACAGAGCAAAAGAATAATCCCTTACACGGAATCAGCCTTGAGACGATTTTGAACCGCCTGGTCGATCATTTTGGCTGGCCGATTCTGGGGAAATTAATCCAGATAAATTGTTTTATTGAAAACCCGAGTATACAGTCGAGCCTTAAATTCCTGCGGAAAACGCCCTGGGCACGTAAGAAAGTGGAAGATCTGTACCTTGAAATCCATGAAGCTGAATAAAATGAGATTCTTTTAGCTGAAAAAACAACAAAATCGATGCTACCAGGTTAATCGGGGCGTATAAAAGAACTGTTCCGGCAGAGAGAACCCTGCCGGAACAGCTTTTAAAAATCAAATTTCATCAGTTACGTACTACCATCATACTCTTTGTAACAGAGTACAGGTGTTCAGTTCCCTGTAAGACAAGGC
>JBAXXB010000064.1:0-17730 GCA_037128115.1 Bacteroidota bacterium | reverse complement strand
ACTCGCGACCCCGACCTTGGCAAGGTCGTGCTCTACCAACTGAGCTACTTCCGCAATATTAACCGTTTGGGAGTGCAAATATACACACATTTTTTATTTACAAAAGCTAATCTAATATTTTTTCAATATTTTTTTTATCTCGTTCAGTTTCATCAGGGCTTCCACAGGGGTTAAGGTGTTAATATCCAAACTCATGATATCATCCCTGATGCGCTCCAGCAGGGGATCATCCAACTGGAAAAAGCTGAGTTGTATTTCCTCTCCCTTTTTGTCACTCTTATTTGAAACAGTTCCTGTTTCCTGATAATCAGTCACATGCTTCTTTTCGAGTTGCGAAAGTATATTGGTGGCTCTCTGCAGCACACTCCCCGGCATACCTGCCATCCGTGCCACATGTATACCAAAACTGTGTTCGCTGCCTCCTGGAGTTAGCTTTCGGAGGAAGATCACCTTTTTGCCGATTTCCTTCACCGCTACGTGATAATTGCGGATCCGCGGTTTGCTGGCAGCCATTTCGTTTAACTCGTGGTAATGTGTTGCAAAAAGCACTTTAGCCCTGTACAGGGGATGATCGTGCAGGTATTCGGCAATGGCCCGGGCAATGGAAATACCGTCATATGTGCTGGTGCCCCGCCCGATTTCATCGAGCAGTATCAGGCTGCGGTTTGAAATGTTATTTAAAATACTGGCGGTCTCATTCATTTCGACCATAAAAGTCGATTCTCCCGAGGTAATGTTATCCGATGCCCCCACGCGGGTGAATATTTTATCCACCATACCTATATTTGCGGCATCAGCAGGCACAAAACTCCCTATCTGGGCCATCAGCACAATCAGGGCAGTCTGTCTCAGCAAAGCCGATTTACCCGACATATTGGGGCCGGTAAGTATTATGATCTGCTGGCCGTCATTATCAAGCATCACATCGTTGGCAATGTAATCCTCGCCCGTCGGGAGGTGCTTTTCAATGACAGGGTGACGCCCGTTTTTAATTTCAAGGGTATACGAATCGGTGAGCCTGGGTTTCACATAGCGGTTGGTCCTGGCCACGCGGGCAAACGACAGCAGGCAATCGAGGCGGGCGATAAGCTGGGCATTGAGTTGAACGGGCTGCACATACTCAGCCAGGTACAGAATTAACTCATTGTAAAGCCTGTTTTCAATATCAAATATTTTCTCCTCGGCTCCCAGTATCTTCTGCTCGTATTCCTTCAACTCCTCGGTGATGTAGCGTTCGGCATTCACCAGTGTTTGTTTGCGCATCCATTCCGGCGGTACTTTGTCTTTATGCGAATTGGTAACTTCGAGGTAGTACCCGAAAACATTGTTAAAGCTGACTTTAAGTGAAGTAATGCCTGTTCGCTCTATTTCACGTTGCTGCAATCGCACCAGGTAATCCTTGCCGGAATAAGCCAGGCCTCTCAATTCATCCAGCTCGGCTGAAACCCCGGATGCAATAACCTGCCCTTTAGAGATCATGGTCGGTGGTTCTTCCTGTATGGTCTGCCCAATCTTATCCGCAATCAGCTCGCATGGGTTAATTTGTTGCCCAAGGTGATTCAGCGCTTCCTGGTTAGCGTCGAGGCAGGCTTTTTTTATCGGGATAAGTGCCTGTAATGCCCGTCGTATCTGCAGCACCTCACGGGGATTTACACGCCCTACGGCAACTTTCGATATCAGGCGTTCCAGGTCCCCTATGGTTTTAATATACTGTTCCACTACTGCTGTAAAAGCCTCGTTTTCATTATAGTACTCTACAATGTCGTGGCGCTCGGTTACCGGAAGGCGATCCTTGAGGGGAAGCAGTATCCAGCGCCTGAGCAAACGCGAGCCCATAGGTGAAATAGTCTGGTCAATAGTTGAAAGCAAGGTATTGGAATTATCGTTTGGCGATTGGAGTAATTCAAGGTTCCTGACCGTAAACTTGTCGAGCCAAACATAATGATCTTCTTCGATCCGGGATATTTTACAGATATGCTGTACTTTATCGTGCTGGGTCTCGGACAGATAATATAAAGCTATCCCGGCAGCTATGACCCCGTTTTCGAGTTCACTTATACCGAAGCCTTTCAGCGAGACGGTTCCAAACTGTTTAAGCAGCAGTTCTTTGGTAAACTCAACTGTAAACACCCATTCATCGAAATACGAGAAATAGTATTTGTCGCCGAAAGTTTCAATGAATTGCTGCCTTTTGTTCTTCTGGACAATCACTTCCGATGGCCGGAAGGTTTGCAGGAGTTTTTCAATATATTCATTAGATCCCTGGGCTACCAAAAACTCCCCGGTCGAGATATCAAGAAATGCGACACCCGAAGCCTTAGGGAGAAGGTGAATACAGGCCAGGAAATTATTTTCCTTATTTTCAAGAATTTTATCGTTGTACGACACGCCGGGAGTCACTAATTCGGTAACGCCTCGCTTTACTATAGTTTTAGTGAGTTTCGGGTCTTCCAGCTGATCGCATATAGCCACACGATACCCAGCCCTAACCAGTTTGGGAAGGTAAGTATCGAGCGAATGGTAAGGGAAACCGGCAAGTTCGATATACGAAGCCGAACCATTGGCACGCCGGGTTAGTATGATACCCAGGATTTCGGATGCCTTGACCGCATCCGAACCGAAGGTCTCATAAAAATCGCCAACCCTGAATAGCAACAAGGCATCCGGGTATTTAGCCTTGATGGTATTGTATTGTTTCATCAGCGGTGTTACCGCAACATCTTCCTTCTCTTTTCCTTTTGACACTTAACGTATTATAAAATGTTACGGCAAATATAGGATTATCTGTCTGTATTTTCGAGCTATCAGCAACACTGTTGATAATTATTAAGTTTTGGCAGCTTGGAAATTCATGTAATTTTGCCTTCTAATTCCAGGCTATGCAAAAACTATCAATGGACGAACTCAACCGTTTAAGTGTCGAAAAATTCAGGCAGGCGGAAAAAATTCCTGTTATTTGCGTCCTCGACAACATACGCAGCCAGCATAATACAGGTTCCATTTTCCGTACTTCCGATGCTTTCAAAGTCACAGGAATATACCTTTGCGGGATAACGGCAACTCCCCCGAACAGGGAAATTAATAAATCAGCCCTGGGTGCGACCGAATCGGTTTCCTGGCAGTATTTCGAGAACACACTCGCCGCCATTGCACAGCTTAAACTATCCGGGTATACCATAATCGCTGTCGAACAGGCAGTTAACAGTCAACACCTGAGTGATTTCAATCCCGGCACGGGCAGTAAAATTGCATTGGTATTTGGCAACGAAGTGGCCGGTGTGAGCGATGAAGTCATGCAACAGGTTGACTCGTGCATCGAAATACCGCAATTTGGAACCAAACACTCATTCAATGTTTCGGTCACAGCGGGTATTGTTTTGTACCATATTTTTGGTTGTTTTGAAAATAATATAGGGAATGAGGTATAATTTGCATAATATTTCTTTATCTTTGTAAACTATTTAAATGAATAGCAGTTAAATACACAAAAGCTATGAGAGCTAATAATTATAGAAATATCTTTTTCGTAATATCGTTTTTATTATTCTGTCTTGTTTCGCTCAGGGTAGAAGCACAGGATCAGAAAACACCTGTTCCATTCAACGGATATTTGTACCTTCAGCCAAACCTTGGATTGACCCAATATTTTGGTGATCTGAATGCGAATGATTTTTATAATAAAAAAATGACTTTCGGGGGTGGCGCCATTTTGGGTTACCAGATCAGCCGTGTATTTGGGTTGAGGGGCCAGTTTATGGCCGGTAAACTTAACAGTAAAAGCGATGCGCATCAAAAAGAACTGAACAGCAAAATATGGGATTTAACCGGCCAAATGACGGTGAATCTAAATGAAATATTCAATAACAATTTGAACCGCAAACTCAATCTATATATTTTTGGAGGAGCAGGTTATATTCACGAAAACAGTACTGTCGACAATTACGACGGTTCACTATTCCAATCCGGAATTAATGACGGCCGAACCTTTCCAATAGGAGGAGGCGCATCTTACCGCCTGTCGAAAACCATTGACCTGAACCTCGAATTCGGGCATCGTGTAACCTCCCAGGACAAAGAAATGGATTTCACCAAAGCGGCTAAAAAGTTTGACCAATATTCGTATGCCTCTGCCGGTGTCACATTCAAGTTCCTACAGAAAGACACAGACAACGATGGTATAATTGATAAAAATGACCTTTGCCCTGAAACAGCTGGAAAAACAGCATTAGCCGGCTGTCCGGATAAAGATAACGACGGAATCGCCGATAAGGATGATGCCTGCCCTGATGTTGCAGGTAAGGCTGAATTTAAAGGCTGCCCGGATACGGATGGCGATGGAATTATTGATAAAGAAGATGCCTGCCCGACAGCAGCAGGGAAGAAAGAGCTCAACGGTTGCCCGGATAAAGACGGTGATGGCATTGCTGATAAAGATGACAAATGCCCGGATGCAGCCGGCAAAAAAGAACTGGCTGGTTGCCCGGATAAAGACGGTGATGGCATTGCCGATAAAGACGACGCCTGCCCTGACGTAAAAGGCCTGGCGAAATTTAACGGATGCCCGGATACCGACGGCGACGGCATTGCCGACAAAGACGATAAATGCCCTGATGTGGCCGGTTTAGCTGCAAATGGAGGTTGTCCTGAAGTCAAGAAATTTGAAATTTATAAAGTGGTTTATTTCGCAACTGATAAATCCTTTGTGATAACCAAGTACACCAAAGACCTGGATGATGTTGTTGGTATAATGAACGAGCATTCTGATGTCAGCGTTTCCGTCGAAGGACACGCTGATGCCCAGGGCAGTGATGTATACAACATGAAACTCTCGGAAAAACGTGCTGACTATGTTATCAACTACCTGGTTAAGAAAGGAGTTTCAAAAGACCGTCTTTTTAAGAAGTTTTTCGGCGAAAGCAACCCGGTAGCTGACAACAGAACTGTGGTTGGCCGAGCCAAGAACCGCAGGGTCGAAATCAAAACAGTTAAATAAAACCTGGACTATATTTTCAGAAAGAGGCTTCCCTTAGGGTTTGTCTCTTTTTTGTTGGGAATAAATATCTTGAGTCATTATTCAGGCGGATGCAAATTGGCAGGCGAAAATGCATGTAAATTATATAGAATCATTTTGCCAGGAACGGCATTATTAAACCCTGCTGGTACTTAATTTTAGATTTCTGGCCTAATTGCTTTCCCAGGGTTTTCGCAGGCAGGGAGTAGTGCATTTTGCCTATAATTTACCCACTAACATATTTGATTCTCACATATTTTTTTACAACTATATATAGTATAATGTTAAACATAAGCCTATTAGGTGCCATATTTTGAAAAATAAATAGAAGCGGAAATGCCAATCCCTGAATTTTTTACTTATTTTTGTAATTAATAGCTATACATACTCCATATAAAATTCCATGATTATGAAAAATTCCGTTTACCGTTTATCCATAGTTGCCCTGTCAATTCTGGCATTTCAATTTCTTCCTTTCCGGGTCACCGCCCAAAGCGAGAGTACGAAACTGCCATTCAAGGGCTTTATGTACCTGCAGCCTAATGTCGGTGTAAGCCAATATTATGGTGACTTAAACAAGTTTAATTATTATAATGCCAATCCTAAATTTGGATTTGGCGCAGCTTTAGGCTACCAGATCAGCCCTTTATTCGGCATTCGTGGCCAGTTCCTGAAAACAAATCTATACAGCGAGAGAAAAGACGAGAATCTGAAGTTCAGCTCCAACCTGTGGGATGCGGCCCTGAATCTCACGCTCAATCTCAATGAAATTTTTGTACCCTACAACGAGTACCGCCTGTTTAATTTCTATGTTTTTACGGGTGCAGGAATAACTTCCTATAAATCAAAAATTGAAGACCTGACGAGCAGTTTAGTCTTAAATGAACATAAGTCCAGCCAGAATGAGCTGATCGTTCCTGTGGGTGCAGGTATTTCGATGCGGCTGTCCGACAACCTGGCCCTGAACCTGGAATATGGCGATCACATTACATTTAAAGGAGATCAAATCGATTTCACAAACAATGAAAAACAGAACGACCATTACACATATTCTTCCCTTGGTTTGCAGATCAGGTTAGGAGTAAAAGACAGCGATGGCGATGGTGTAAAAGACAAAGCGGACTTATGCCCCGGAGTTCCCGGCAAGGTTGAATTGGCCGGTTGTCCCGACAAAGATAACGACGGCATTGCCGACAAAGACGATGCTTGCCCTGAAATAGCAGGTAAGGCTGAATTTAAAGGTTGTCCCGATACCGATAACGATGGCATACCTGATAAAGATGATGCATGCCCCACGGTAGCCGGCAAAAAAGACCTCAGCGGCTGTCCGGACAAAGATGGGGACGGTATTGCTGATAAGGATGACAAATGCCCGGATATGCCAGGTCGGAAAGAACTCCGTGGTTGCCCCGACAAAGATGGTGATGGTATCATTGACAGCGAAGACGCCTGTCCCGATGTGAAGGGTCTGGCCAAATTTAAAGGCTGTGCCGATACAGATGGCGACGGCATTCCTGACAATCTCGACAAATGTCCTGATGTAGCCGGTTCAACTGCAAGTAATGGCTGTCCTGAGGTGCTTAAGGGAGCTATCCTCAAGAAAACAGTGTACTTTAATATAGATGAGAGTATGGTCCTGGCACAATATATCATTATACTGAATGAAGTAGCAGCTTATATGAATGAAAATCCTGATGCACGCCTTTCCGTTGCAGGGCATACTGATTCGCGCGAATCGGCTGAATATAACATGCGGCTTTCCGAAAAACGCGCTGATTATGTGATCGATTTCCTGAAAAAGAAAGGGATGAAGTCCACGAAAGTCGAAAAAACTTTCTTCGGAAAAAACAAACCTGTTGCTGACAATAAAACTGCTGAAGGCCGGGCCCTGAACCGGAGAGTTGAAATAGAGATCACCAAATAATACACTTTGCCATACTAGCACAAAAGGCTGATGAAATCATCAGCCTTTTGTGTATCTTTTTGTGTACGGCTCCCTGCAATAAAAAAGAGAAACTTCTACCTGAAAGCCATCTTACTCATATAAAACACATTACGCTTATTGCTCTCAAGGTAATTATTCCGTATGGTCTGATAACCGGTTGCAATAAAATAGTCATCGTACCAATGATCTATGGTCCCCTGGTATTCATCAATGGGCTGATCGGTTCCTCGTGCAGGAGTCAGGGGAGTATATGACGTATTATCTACTATAGCATTCCCTTTTATTGTTTTAAATGCTACTTTGTTATTGGCATTGTAGAAAAGCACAGTCTCCTCATTTTCGAAAAGGCAGTTCAGTTTCCGGTTCAGGTATTTCGTGAGTATATCCCGCATTTCCATGCCGTTATTCCAGGCCATGATGCCACTGCTGTCGAATCCGGCAACAAATGCATGTGAATAGCGGTATCCGTCAAAAATCTGGTACGACGTAGGAAAAGCCCTGCCGTAATAATCGTACGACATCTGTGTATTAGTATGGTATTCAGGCGAATAAGCTTCGGATACAATGATAAACTGCCCGTTATTAACCAGGAGTTCATGGGTTAGAAGCCTCAGGTTGAGCGTTCTTTCTTTCTCATCTGCATTATTTGCCGAACCACTCTCACCAGGTTTATCGCTCCTTTTACCGGCTTTACTTCTAATTCGTAATACGCTGGCATCCGTAATATATTTGATGGCATTAGTGAATTCACTAAAATTATAATAGTTCATTTTAGCTGCAACACCGTTGTTGACCTGCGCCGTAAAATAGCCATCCGAAACGGGAGATTTATCATCGTTGGCATCGTAATTCGACTGCCTCAGGAAGTAGGGTGAGGAATAGTTGTAATAGTAGTTATTATAATAATTATCATAATAATCGTATTGCCTGCGGGAACTTGTCTCAGTATACCCGTAGGTGCCTGCCACCAGGCCTTTTCCCTCGCCTAAAGGAATGTACTGGGCCGAGTTAAAGTTCCTCCGTTCAACCTGTTCGCTGAAGTCAAGAGTTTTCTCCAGGGCTCCGGGCGAATTATACTGGTTAACCAGTAAATGATTCCTGCTGGAAGAGAACTGTATCTTATAGGTGGCAAAGATCGCTCTCCGGGTTGTATCAACGGCAATATCCAACAACAGGGCATCTTTTTCGGATGTGATGGCATAATTGCGTTTTTCTCCTGTTACCAGCGAAAAACCAATGATACCCGGTTGATCTTTCCGGTTGTTATAACCTATAAAAGCAAAGCTGTTGGCTATTTCAAAATCCACGACTTCGGCTTTGTCGGGGATCATCCCTCTATGCTCGGTTATCAGTTGAAGGCGTGGAACAATCATATAAACAAAAATATTCCCGTCCTTATTCCGCTTGGTGTCGTGAAAGAGCAGGTAGATGGCATTGTCAGTCGACAGGCTTTTCAGGTAGATCACGTCTTTGTGAAGCGGGACCAGTTTATGCCAGACTTCTTTCAGTTTTTCGTCTACCATCAGGAACGACCAGCTTATGCTGTCTTTCCCGGTTTCGTTGCTTGTAGGGTAAAAGATGCAAACCCCCTTTTTGCCGTTTGTCACATAGTTAAAAGGATCGCTCCCGGCCGGCGCGGCTATTTCGAGACGCAAAGGGTTGCTGCCCTGGGCCCATAAGGTCAGGCTGAGAGGTAACATTATAATGATGGCAAGTATTTTTTTCATACCTAGAATTTCACCCTTCAAAAATAACGATTCTGGAGGCACTAATATTTTATTTCGGGAAGAAAAACGAAAGGCTGCCTTTTGAAAAGGCAGCCTTTCGCAATATTCAGAAGATTTCCAGTTATTTGACCAATAACTTGTGAACTTCATTAAGTCCGCTGGCAGTATTATGAACAGTTACAAAGTACAATCCTGTTGACAGGCCTGTGGTCTCAATTTTCATTAGTTTAGAAGCTGAGGTTATGGATTTAACCAACAGACCCTGTGCATTGCTGATCGAAATACTGAAGTTGCCATTATCAGGCATTTCGGCATTGAACCAACCGTTACAAGGGTTAGGGTAAATGCGTGTGCTGTTATTTGAGGTTCCGTTTTCAGCAATTCCAACTGAATGAACTCCGGCGAAAACAACTTCGTCAATTTCCCAGGTACGGGCAGCAGTGAGGTCACTTGTATATTTGAAAGCAACATGCACATTCGATACGTTTGATATTCCAAGGTTGATGAATCCTGAAGGAGTCCATGCCCAGCCACCGGGTGAGAACACTGCCGATGAGGAGATGTCAGTCCAGGTACCTGAGGCTGTCGGATCACCGCTGGCATAGTCGGTCGATACAAGCACAGTCAGAGGGTTGCCTGCATAATTGTATGCCGAGTAGAACTGGAATTTGGTACTCGACGTATTCGAGAAATCAATTGCAGGTGAAATCAGCCAGTCTTCGTTAACGAAATTGGTTACAAGGAAACCGCTCATTTTAGCGCATCCACTGCTGTTTAAACCGTGTGTAAGATCTTCAGTCCAAACCTGGTCGCCGGTAAGGCTGAACTGGGTCCAGGGAGCAAGATCGGTATCAAAATTCGTATACAACATGATGTTTTGTGTTGTAGCTGCAGCCGAAGGCACTGTGCCGTCAGTTTTGTAATTCACAAGAGTTCCGCCGTTGGTATAGGGGAATATTTTAAGCGTATAGGCTGTTCCTTCAGCCAGACCGCTGAAAGTAAACGTCTGCTGACCAAAAGCAACATTTTTTGCACCGCTTCCATCAGTTAAGTCGAGATCGTCGGAAGTGTAAGTGCCGTCAACAGGTGCAGTAATATTTGCGCTGGTCGAAATCTTCACCAGATAACCCGCAGGTAATTGTGCTCCAACGGCATCAGTCCAGGTAGCTTTGATCGTAGTGCCAGCTGAAGCAGCAGCGAAAGTTGTTGGGTAGTTGGTAGGTTCCGGGTCAGGAGTGACACTTCCGGTCGAAACAGTCATGCTCATGTTATCAATGGCACAAATTCCGTCACTTCCAAGGTCATTCACATCCGACCAGCGGATCCAGAGGTTCGAGTTAGGAGTCCAGTTGATACCGGTAATAGAGGCTGTCAGGGCAGTCTGGTTTTCAGGAAGGTTTCCATCAAGTGCAGCAGCTGCGGCCGAAGCAATTATTTTCTCCACCAGGTCAAAACTGGTTACAGCAACCCATGTGCCCGAAGAAAGATCGGTGGCATCGAGGCTGTATTCGAAAGCCGTAACTTCATTCACGGTAGCACTGGAGCCTGAGCGCCATTGTTCCATGACCCCTGTTAGGTCGATTGAAGTAATGCTGCCACCCGTGCTGTTAAGAAACGAAGCGCCGAAACGCGGAACAGTACTTCCTGAAGCCAACGAACCAAAGGCACGATCGGTGGCAGCTACTGTGCCAACATTATAGATAGCTCCCGAATTGGCGCTGCCATCAGTAACAACCATGGTTAAAGTGGCTCCTGCGGCTCCTGTACCTGCATACCTTATGGCAGTCCAGCCATTCAGAAAAGCAGTGCCGGTAGGGCCCATACCATCAAAATTCTCAGTGTAATTAAGTTGCCCGGCAGCAAAAGTAAAGGCCTGCGCATGTGCATTGCTATACCATCCTAGCAGGACGATAGTGGTAATCATAGTAACTAGTTTTCTCATTTTTAAAGTGGTTTTTAATTGTTAAGGTGAGAACCGGTTCTTCGAGAGGTATTTCTTTTTCACCCGATAAATCTGTCGGTTCTCTTTTGTTAATTATTGCATGCTTATTCAAGTATTAGCTTTATTACCCTGGCAGACTGGCTGGTTTTATCAAATATCCTTACCAGGTACAGCCCCCTGCTTAGTCCGGACAGATCTAGAGATATGATATTTTCGGCGGATAAGGCGGATTTGACATGCCTGCCAACGGGTGAAAATACCGTTATTTCCAGTATATCATCTGCTGGATTGGTCACCAAGAATTTTCCTCCTGTAGGGTTGGGAAAAACAATCAAGCCCGAGGGCTGAAACCTGATACCGTCCACACCTACCCTGATGTAATCCGTTTTTGTAAGCGTATTATTTCCGTATAAATTGGTTGCCTTCAGGGTGACGGAATATATCCCTTGGGTGTTGTATTGTATTACCGGGTTCTGCTCGGTTGACGATTCCGGTGTACCTCCGTTAAAAGTCCAGTCCCATTCTATAGGGTTGTTGGTTGAAAGGTCATGAAAATAAACACTTTGCCCCTCCAGAATGTTCGTTGGGTTTGCCTCAAAAGAGGCAATACTGGTTGGATTAATGCAACCTCCCATCGGAGTTGCAAATATACTATCATTCTCTGAATCTACAGCGGCAAATTCAGTTGAAGCTTTCCAGTTTACAGGAAGTGAATTATTGCTTCCCGGATCACATAGCGTCAGTGAATGGCCATACCCATCAGCTAAACTGTCCCAGGGAAAGGTATCCGCGTATGTAACGTCATCAATGGTGAAACCGAAATTATCTTTCAGTGTTATTTCTTCCCCTGTATTATTCAAGCCTCCCGACGTCCATTGCAATGCGCTCTTCCCGAATGTGTTCAGTATAGCTGCAGCATTTGATGCAATGAGCAAATATTCTCCACTTGCCAGGTTTATGGAAGGAAAAACATAATCCACACCCGAAGAAAACGAGAATCCTTGAAGATTGGTTGTATTGCCGGCATTGTAGAGTTCAATAAACTCCAGGGTGTCGGCCCCGGTTCCGGGTGGATTATACATAATTTCAGTGATGACCAGGTTTGCACCGCTGCTGCATGAACTTCCCGGCGAAGCATAGATGGCCTGGCCTGCAGAGTTTAATGCAACCTGGTTGGTAGAAGCGGACCAGTTTTCACCCAGGGAGTTGTCGAGTGTAGTATTACAGAATGTGAGCGATGGACCCCCGTTATCAGGAGTGGTTGGCCAGGGGGCAACCGGAAGATAATAAACGCTGTCCTTCACCTGTCCTACGCCATCATTCAGCACCAGGGGCTCCCCGGCATCGTCAAGAAAACCCTCGGACCACTGAAACGCTGGTATCCCGAAGGTGGAATTTATGGAAACAGCATTCCTGGCTACTATGCAATAAGAACCCGGCAGCAAAGTATAATCCGGGAATACAAAAGTGACCCCTTTCGAAAAATACCAGTCTTTCAGGTTGACACCAACAGTTCCTTTGTTGTAAAGCTCTATAAACTCCAGGGAATCAATAAAATCATCAGGTGGGTTGTACATGATTTCGGTAATCATGACATTATCGCTCGACACATAACAACCGGAGCCGGGGGTCGCACGTATGGTAGTACCCTGAAGAGTCTGGAATGGTTCTACTGAGGCGCTCCAGTAGGTTGCCACGCTGTTATCCAGTGAAGGATCACAAAATGTGAGTGAGGACCCTCCGCCATTAGGACCTGTTGGCCAGGGCGCAGTATTCTGGTATTTAACCGAATCAATCAGTTGCCCGTACCTGTGGTAAAGTTTAACCTGGTCAGTAGTATTACCGAAACTGAATTTCCCGCTACCACTATAGTTTGGAACGAAAGGAAAATTACCGGCCGTTGCTGTTTCAACTGTAAATCGTCCACCCGGGGCCAGGGTGGAACCGGCAGGCAATACTATAGGGTCAGTAATGTGTGCAGGGTCATCATCCAATATGTAAAATCCGCTCATATCAGCAGCTACTGACCCATTATTATATAATTCAATCCACTCTTCGTCGGCTCCCGGAGAGTTATACATGATTTCTGTAATAACTATATCAGGAACAACATAGGGCTCAACCACCGAAAAAGCAGCATTACTCTGGTCGGCAGGAGAGCCATCGGCTGCATCCGATATTTTTACTTTATAGTCCGACGCCACCGGCTGCGAGAGCGGGATATTCCAGGTATAAGTACCGATATTGGCTGTTGATGCCACCAGAACCATTGGATGAGTCCCGGTTAATTCAATTTTCACGTTATCCGTAAAAAAGGTCGAAGACCAGGTAATTGCGTGCTGGGTACCCTGCTGCCAGAACTCGCCTCCGTTGGGGGAAGTGACTATTATAGTCGGAACAGTAGGTTGTAGTGGGGCATCCGTATTGGTTATCACAACCACTTCGCGTCGCAGAGGGGTTGTGGTGTTTCCTCCGCTTGGCCAGATTCCGTCGGCATCAGTATTTGATGCAAAAATTGTGTTGTCGGCACTCCTGGCTTCAATCCGCCTGACTCCATTCGGGTTGTTTGCTCCTATGGGTATAATCGCAGGGTAATCGCCAATTGCGCTGGTACCCGCCTGCATGAAGATGTCATTAATAACTGCAGGAAATTCGGTTTGAGTACCGTTGGTCGCTGCAGCCTGCCTGATTTGATAGGCATAGAGAGGGTCACCTGTTCCTGCCGTATTATCAAAAAGCAGCACATATTTCCCTGCTGAAACAGGTAAAGCCGAGCCCGCCACAAACGCCCCGTCATCAGCAGCAGAAACAGTACGAGCAGTCGCAGCTATATCAAGGGCCGTTATTGTTTTAACTGTAATAAAATTAGGTGAGGCAGGCATGGTACCACCGGTTGTTACAAAGCCTACCCGCAGGTTATGAATCTGGCCTGCATCAAACCGGGAACCGTTACCGGTCGGCTCTAAAAATATCCAGACAGGACCACTGCTTCCAGCTGCATTTGTTGTAAAAGCGTTCATTATTTTACTGCCGGAAAATGCAGTTCCATTCCATATGTTGCCTGCTCCATAGCTGGTAACCGCATCGGTTGTCAGTCCCAGGCCTGCCTGAATGTCGTAGGCTGTGGCAGGTGTCAGCCCGTCGATTTGAAAACAATAGGCTACCGGCGAACGGGCATTGTTTGTGCCCGAGGCTGTCTTCGATCCAATGTATTTTGGCACGACAAGCTCTGTAAAAGTCTGACTCATTAGGCTTGAGAAAGATAATACTAACAACAATAAGAGCATCAACGGAAGTCGTCGTAAGCTTTTATTATTTAAAATCTGGTTGATCATTAAGGCCGCTATTTATCAGGTTACAAATATTGCTCTTTATTTTCAATCCTTACACCCAACAGGCGTTAAATCTTTGTAAACAATTGTAAACGAAAAAGTAGCGGTCCCCCTTGATGAACGAGGACCGCTACTTAAATTACGATTTAGTAAAAAGGTTATTTCATTCCCGGTAAAGAGAAAGAATTAATTGAGCGATATTTTAACAATTTTAACATCCTGATCCGCTTTATTTGTGATCCTGACCATGTACAAACCACTTGCCTGGCCACTGATATCAAGCGAAATGATGCCTTCGGCCGATATGGCTGAAGCAACCTGTTTTCCTGCGGCAGAGAATATTGCTATTTCCTGGGTGGCCTTTGCCGGGTTGGTGATAAATAATCTGCCGTTTGTTGGATTTGGATATACCGTAACCACGGAAGGCAGGGTGGTAATGCCATCCACTCCCACATTGATATAGTTATTCTTTGTAAGGGTATTGCTGCCGGCAACGTTAGTTGCGGTGAGTGTTACTGCAAAAATACCATAGGTATTGTATTGAATCAGTGGATTTTGACCAACAGATGATGCAGGTGTTCCGCCAGGGAATGTCCAAGCCCAGCCGGTAGGATTATTGGTCGAAAGATCATGGAACTGAACATGGCCACCTTCGAACAGGGTTGTTGGTGTAGCATCAAAATCAGCTACGGTCGACCCAAGGGCAATAAAATCAGAAAGGCTGCGGCAGGTAATCTGGTCACCGTCGATCCTGGAGTTTGGAATAACTACCAGGTCGTGAATGGCAGTAGGGATAGCAGTATTGATATAGTCAACGTCATAAAAGGTAGTACGGAAGTTGGCGGCGGTAGAATTGTTATCGGTTACAGGGTATATAACTCCATTTGCGAAATTTCCGGTTGGAGCTGTGAAGGTCACATTCGGAACCTTGATCAGTTCGGCTTCATAGTTTTCCCAGTTGGCATTCAATTGAGCGAGGGTAACAACCTCGGGAGTAATTGTATTGCCCGTAGATGAAGGCAAGCCTGGATCCGATTCAGGTGTAAACTGGGTCATGCCGTTAAATACTGCTACAGTTCCCGTAACATTGGTCATTGCATCGCCAATTTCATAGGGTGAAGTAATTCTTGCGGAATTATCGTCAATAAGTATTGCTGCCGTTGCATCCTGTATGTATTTCTGGTTACGGAATGTTTGTTTAAAAGTAACAATTCCCTGTCCTGTATAGGTATATACTGTTCCTGCTGCAACTGTCCTTAAAGCAGCCAGTGTAGTGATTTGAGCAGGTGGTGTAACGATACTGAAAGTCCCGCTAAGGCCCGCAGCAGTTTGGGGAATATCTGTAATCCGGATTTTACAATCGGCACTTAGCGCCTGGTTTGCCGGTATATTCCATGCCCAGGTTCCTGTGCTGGCAGGAAAACTGGCATTGAGCGTGTACCAGTTTTGTGTTGCAGCGGAAGCATTATCTGTAAATTCAATGATCACGTTGGAGTTTGTTCCGCTTGCAGACCAGGCGATATTATGGGTAGTTCCCTGGCGCCATTGGTCTCCTACTACCGGAGAAGCAACAACTAAACTTACTGAAGTTGCAGCACCGGCCACATCGTTCCAGGTTGATCCAACACGGATACCGTCAACTTTTGCATTGGGTCCGTTAGCGGCTGCTCCCTGGCGTAATGCAACAGATCCTACTTCAGCCGGGTCCGATTGGGCCACATCAGCTGCCGTCACCGTAGCTGCGGGTTCAGTAGCACCAATAACCGGATTGATAATCAGTGAAGCAATATCGTTTGCTGTGCCATCAACGAAGGTATATTTCACCACAACCATATAGGTCGTGTTTAAAGCATAGCTAAATGGAGTATAAATAGCAGGATTTGAGGCTCCTCCGGTATGAGTAATTCCGAAAGCCAGGTTACCGGTTCCGTCATTTTTTACAAAAACCCTGGCTTTATAGTATGTGTCAAATGTAGAAGTTCCCAAGTGAAAGAAATAGTCACCGGTTGCTGTAGCCAATGTCACATTAACCAGGAAAGAAGCATAAACAGTGCCTGTTGTCTGGGGAGCGAATGACTTATGATCGTCTTCACCGGATGCCAGTAACGAAACTTCATCACCTATGCCTGAAGATAAATAACCGGTATATGATATGGATGCTGCAGTTGCAGCAATTGCATTCGTACCAGCACCTGAATGAGCCACCCAACCATGGGCCGTAAGCAGATCTCCTACCGGATAGGCGAAATTCTCTTCAAAAAGAAGCTGCGCTTTACTGTTAAGCGAAAACCCCATCAGGAATACCAGGGGAAGAAGACCGTAAAGAAGTAAATGTTTTTTCATAAAATTTATTATTTGGACTTAATTATTGGATTTAACTTTTAGCAGACTACAAATATTATATTTTTTTTTGATTAAAATTCGTATTGTTCATTAATAAATCAGGTTGGCCGGATAAAATATCGGTTAAAATAAAAAGAGGCCGTATCACAAACGGATACAGCCTCCTGGACATATATTTGGGACAGATTATTTTACTTCTTCGAAGTCAACATCTGTTACTTCCTGGTCAGGTGATTTACCGTGATCGGGACCGGGCTGGCCTTGCTGCTGTGCGCCTGGCTCACTTGCCTGCTGGGTTGCCTTGTACATTTCTTCACTGGCGGCTTGCCAAACACTGTTCAGCTCAGCCATTGAAGTGTCAATTCCGGCAATATCGTGATTCTTGTGTGCTTCACGAAGTTTATTTAAGGCAGCTTCAATAGGGCCTTTCTTGTCGGCCGGAAGTTTGTCGCCAAATTCCTTCAACTGCCGTTCGGTCTGGAAAATCAGGGAGTCCGCCTCGTTAATTTTATCTATTTCTTCTTTGGCTTTGCGGTCGGCATCTGCATTGACTTCAGCCTCTTCTTTCATACGCTTGATATCAGCGTCAGTGAGACCTGAGGAAGCTTCGATGCGTATCTGCTGCATTTTCCCCGTTCCCTTATCCTTGGCTGACACATGAAGTATGCCGTTGGCATCAATATCAAAGGTAACTTCAATCTGGGGAATTCCTCGCTGGGCAGGTGGAATGCCATCAAGATGGAAACGGCCAATACTTTTGTTCCCATTTGCCATAGGACGCTCACCCTGAAGTATATGGATTTCGACCGAAGGCTGGTTGTCGGAAGCCGTGCTGAAAGTTTCGGATTTGCGGGTAGGTATGGTAGTATTTGATTCAATAAGCTTTGTCATTACACCGCCTAAGGTTTCTATGCCTAACGAAAGCGGAGTCACATCCAGAAGCAGTACATCTTTAACCTCACCGGTAAGCACACCACCTTGAATGGCAGCACCTATAGCAACTACTTCGTCGGGATTAACTCCTTTTGAAGGCGTTTTTCCAAAGAAATCTTCTACGGCTTTCTGTATAACAGGCACACGGGTGGAACCTCCTACTAAAATCACTTCTTCGATGTCGGCATTCGTAAGCCCGGCATCACGCATGGCATTGCGACAGGGCTCTATAGTGGCACGAACGAGGTCATCAATAAGTTGTTCAAATTTTGCCCTTGATAAAGTACGTACAAGGTGCTTAGGCATCCCGTCGACAGGCATAATGTAAGGAAGATTGATCTCGGTTGATGAAGAACTCGATAATTCAATCTTAGCTTTTTCGGCTGCTTCTTTCAGGCGCTGAAGTGCCATAGGATCCTTGCGCAGGTCAATGCCTTCATCGTTTTTAAATTCATCGGCCAACCAGTCAATGATACGGTGGTCAAAGTCGTCACCAC
>JBAXXB010000063.1:0-17743 GCA_037128115.1 Bacteroidota bacterium | reverse complement strand
CTGAAAGGGTCGTTTTCCCTGTTCCCGAAAGGCCAAAGAAAATAGCAACATCTCCCTCTTTACCCACATTGGCTGAACAATGCATAGATGCTATCCCACGCAGTGGCAGGTAGTAATTCATCATAGAGAAAATCCCTTTCTTCATTTCACCACCGTACCAGGAACCACCTATCAGCTGCATGCGTTCTGTAAGGTTGAAAACAACGAAATTCTCTGAATACAGGTTATGCTCTTTCCAATCCGGGTTGTTAGTCTTGGAAGCATTTAAAACTACAAAATCGGGTACGAAATTGAGCAATTCAGCATCCGTAGGACGGATAAACATATTTTTTACAAAATGTGCCTGCCAGGCAACTTCCATAATAAAGCGCACTTTGAGCCTGGTATCAGGATTAGCACCACAATAGGCATCCATTACATATAACTTCTTTCCTGTTAGCTGTTTCTGAGCAATTGATTTCAGATGGTTCCAGGCTTCAGCCGAAACCGGCTTATTATCATTTTTCCCGATTGTAGACCACCATACCGTATTTTCAGATACTGAATCATGAACAATGTATTTATCCTTGGGCGAGCGTCCTGTGAAAATGCCGGTGTATACATTTACGGCACCCAGGTTTGAGAGTTTACCACGTTCAAATCCATTAAGTTCAGGATTCATTTCATGCTCATAAAGATCTTCGTAAGCCAGGTTGTAATATACCTGCTCGACTCCATTAATTCCGTATTGTTCGAGATCAATACTGATTCCGGGTCTGTTTACTGCAATTGCCATGATTTTGGTCGGTTTAGAATTATAAGGTTATTGATTTGGTTCTGGATCTGTAAATGCACATTATAGTAAACTACCAACATATTTGATATGAATGGAGGAGGCAAATATAAAAAAAAAGGCAGTAAAAACGATGTTAGCTGTTTTTATTACCTTTTTATTCAAATACTGCTTATTGCTATGGTATTACGCCGTTCTGCTTCAGGAAAACAAAACCGGGATTTTGGGTAAGCCAGTCCCAAATTCTCTTTAATAGCCCTGTAAGTTAATACTTTCACTGTTTATCATAGTAACCCATTTACCCATCTTTTTCTGTATCACTTTAAAATGCTGCTGCTCTCCGGGTGCAATGAAGGAAATAGCTTCACCCGGCGATTCGGCGCGCCCTGTTCTTCCGATACGGTGTATATAAACTTTGGGTGATCTGGGAAGTTCGTAATTGATCACATGGGGTAAAAATTTAATGTCAATTCCCCTTGATATAAGGTCGGTAGCAACCAATACACGGAGTTCCCCTGATTTGAATTTACCCAGAACAAGAGTTCTGGCTTCCTGGCTTTTTTTGCTGTGCATCGATAATGCCTGTATCCCATTCCTGCGGAGTTTGTCGGCTACATTATCAGCCGAGTAAACGGATGATGTGAAAACCAATACCTGTTTCAGGTCATTATGCTTGATGATGTACCGGAGCAAGGGCCCTTTCTTCTCTTCATTCACAAAATATGCCAGCTGGTTGATAAGGTCAATGTAATCACCTTCAGGTTCAATTTTGATAACTAATGGATCGTGCAATAAAATTTGATTGATATTGTCCAGGTCATCGCTGAGTGTTGCTGAAAACAAGAGATTCTGACGTTTTTTTGGCAGAAGTGCAAAAATGCGGTTCATTTCATTCTGAAAACCCAGGTCAAGCATTTTATCGGCTTCATCCAGCACGAGGGTGTCAATTTCGGAAAGGTGCACAGCATTCGATTCAACCAGGTCCAATAATCTTCCAGGAGTAGCTATCAATATGCTGACGTTTTGCATATCCATCATTTGCGGGTTAATAGAAACACCTCCGTAAACGGACAGTGTTTTTAGCGGCCTGGAAAGTGCCTTGCTGAAAAGTTGAAACACATCCTTCACCTGTATGGCAAGCTCGCGGGTAGGCACCAGAACCAGGGCTTTAACATACCTGTTCTTTGATTCAGGCTTATTCTCGAGATTCATCAATAAAGGTAAAACATACCCCACGGTCTTACCTGAGCCTGTAGGGGCGATGCCCAGGACGTCTTTTCGTTTCAGGATAGCCGGTATGGCTTCCAGTTGAATAGGATATGCTTGCGGGAAATCCTGGGCTGCCAGTGCTTTAAGCAGTGAAGGTGATAAACCTAGGGAGGAAAAAGGCATGTTTTAAAGGTTTCGGATAAATAAGAAAAAAATCGGGAAGTACTTAATTAACTGATGTGTAGCGGGATAGGAATGGAATCCATTTATTTCCCCCTGCTCTTCTTATTACGTCCCTTGAACGTTTTATCTCCTTTTGTTTTCGGCTTTTTATATTTCAGGGCTAATTCCCGCTTATAGGATCCACCCTGATTGGTCTTCTTGTTCTTTTCTTTCTTTTCGTGAAATCCGGGGCCTTTTTCCACCCTGGTCTCATTACGGAAAGGGTTCTTTGTGTCGGTTGCATTCGGGCGCTCTTCAGGGGTCAGCTGCTGTGCAATCTCCACCTCATCCGGAAAGTCAATATAGGGAATTTTATAGGCCATCAGGTCTTCAATCGCTTCTTTTGCGGCTTCTTCCTTTGCGGTATAAAACAGCAATGATTTACCCAATTGTTCCGCCCTCCCGGTTCGCCCTATACGATGCATGTAGTTTTCAGGATAATTCGGCGTATCAAAATTTACCACATGGGTAATTTTTTCCAGGTCGAGGCCACGGGCCATGATATCTGTCGATACCAGTATCCTGTTTTTCCCTTCATCGAATTCCTGTATAGACCGGAACCTGTAATTTTGCGTCTTATTCGAGTGGATGATGCATGTTTCGGACCCATGTTTAGCTTCCAGGGCTTTAAAAAGCCTGTCGGCATTTTTTTTACCTGCAACAAAAATCAGCACTTTTCCGTATTCCTGCTTATCAGATAATAAATGAGTTAAGAGGTTAACTTTGGTGTAAAAATTCTCCACCTCATAGCATTGCTGCGAAATATTATCAAGGGGTGTTCCGCTTACTGCAATGGAGATTTTTGCAGGTGTGATGAAATAGTCGTCGATCAGTAAGGCAACTTCATCGGTCATGGTGGCCGAAAACATGATGTTCTGCCTGCGATCGGACATGAGTTCGAAGATATTGGTGAGCTGAAAGCGGAACCCAAGATCCAGCATGACATCAACCTCGTCAATTACCAGTTTATTTACGCCTTTCAGTTGCAAGGCCCCGCTGAGTGCAAGGTCGTAGAGGCGGCCCGGGGTTGCAATCAGTACATCTGTTCCTTCCGAAACCCTTTGCTTCTGCGTTTGAATATTCACACCTCCATAAACACCTAACACCCTGATATTGGTATAGCGGGCAAAACTCTTTGCCATTTCGACAACCTGCAGAACCAATTCCCGGGTAGGAACTAAAACCAAAATTCTTGGATTCAGCTGTTTCGAAAACTTGATATCCTGGAGCAGGGGCAACATATAGGCAAGCGTTTTGCCGGTTCCTGTCTGGGCAATTCCAACAACATCCTTACCCGAAAGTATAACGGGAAAGGCTTCTTCCTGTATAGGCGTTGGCCTGTCAAACCCCAACTCCTCAATGGCCGAGTACAATTGTTTTGACAGGTTAAATTTTTCGAACGTGTTCATGCAAGAGTAATTTCAAATTAACATGTAAGTCAGGTAAGCATTTTACCCGCCCCTTGATTCTGAATTTGTAATTTCGGTGATTTTGCTGGATTTAGGCTGCTTTTTAGCGGCAATCCTCTGTCACGGAAATGGAGTTCCGGACTCCCAAAGTGGTAAAGTGCACAAAGATACGTCTTTCCGCTATATAAAATACCAGATTGAGCGTTTTCCCCAACCACGTCCGGGTGTTTAGTTCCAATTTTAAACTGTCCTATCTTTACTGCTTCCAATAAAACATGTTTAGCCGGTTTGATTCAGCTATCAGACTCCTTAGGTAATAAATATTCAGATGTCAGTTTCAGGATTTACACTACATATCATACAGTCAGCCTATGAACTGTTACATGAAATGATTTATTTAGTTTGAGGTTCCTGCGGTTTAATAAGCGTTTTCAATAATTCGAGTTTATCAAAATGAAACTTTCGCTTTGAATCCCGAAGTATCCATAAGATGACCGCGCTGATTAGCGCAGCGAAAAAACACCATACCGAAGTGAGATATTGGGTGAAAAAGATAGCCGTGACAAGGCATGACATAAACATAAGGATGCCCAGGAGATGTGTTCGCTTTATGCTGGAAACAAAGAGCGGGGTAATGGTCGCAACCAGGTAAAGGATAAAAACAGGGATAGCTAGGATTTTCGGGAAATCGGAAATGTACCTGATATGGTAACCCATGATTTCCGGTTTTACTGTTAAAAACATCAGACAGCAGGCATAATAGCAGGACACTGAAATTCCGGTTGCAACCAAAAACCAGAGAGTCTTTCTTTTTCGGGCATTTCTCTCCATCAGCAGGACTGATAATGGGATAAGTGCCGGCCAAAGGAAGTCCGCCATGATCAGGAACACATACATGGCAATTTTCTCTGTACCTGCATACAATGAATTGGGGATGGTAAGCCATAAGATTCCCTCGGTGAACTGCTGTAACCCAAAAAACAAGGGTATGCAGGCGAATAACAACTGCGAAGGTTTATGTACCTTGGTTACAACTGCGATACCAATGGCTGAAATAATGACTCCTCCAGTAAAACTAGCTTCGGGCGAAAAACACATCCTGTATAAGTTTAAATGAATTAAACTGAATTATCTGAACCAGAAATAATTATGCCTAAAGATACGGCCATGTTTCGGATAAAACTTGCATTAACTTAAAATAATGCGACCATGTAATACTGGCTGCTCCGTTTCTAAGATGAATTCCACCTGGTTAACGTTGCATATCAGCACAAAAAAAAGCATTACATTCCTAAAGCCTGAAATCTCACCGTTAGGAGTAAATTACCTGGTTTAAAAGTCAAGTAAAAAAGACTTTACTATTTTTATTGAAAATTAACATTTAACGCTTTTAAACCTTGCTATTCCCAGCCCGCTAGGCAGCCATAGCCCGTTCCCCAGTAAAACAGGCAAGTAAAGGCGGCTCAGGATCAGTTAAAGTTAATTTTAATTTTTTAATATGATAAATAAAGAGTACCTTTAGCTTTTTGAAACACAGGGCTTTACACTATGTCCTTAAAACCTGATTTATGAGTGAAAAAAAAGGGAATAACCTGGAATCGCCAAATGTAGGAAAACTGCAGGCTGTTGTTATTGATAACAAGACTACGATCTATATTGCCCTGGATGCTGACGCGGAAGAAGCAAAAAAAAGGTACTTGTTGCGTATTAATCGCAAAACCATAGTACTTTCCTAAAATACAATTCTGTTATAATACTCACTGCCACATGTTTTCAGATTACCGTATTTTATACGGGATGTGTGGCAGGTTGTACGTTCTATTAGTTTTACAACAGAGTAGAGTTGTTTGAAATACTGCATTTCCTGATTAAACTGTTGTACGACAGGAAATAATCTCTGTACTGACGGGGTATAGTATAGTCACGCCCGACGCACTTGACAGGGTGTGGGCAAATGTGGCGAAGCTGACTAAATCAATTTTTCCGGTTTTTCTCCATGTCGCTGGTCGTGTCAGTCAAATGGCGTACTGAAGTGTATTCACTACACGCAGGTGTTCAAAACGAACTTATTTTTTAAGGTATTTCGCTATGTCCAGGCTATAACCGCTATTGGTAAACAGGCGGTTTGCATACAATTGGGGCTTGAAATCATCGCACTTAAGTTTGAATTTAATTTGTGATGCCGATACGTCGAGGACATACAGGTTAAGGTAGTCAGTTAATAACAGGTAACCGCTTTCAGGGTCAAAATTCCTGAGTACTTCCGCTTTGGTCGGCAGTATGATGGTTCTTACAAGGCTGAAATCGGAGGCTCTCCTGATCTCCAGGTTATTGTTCTCATAAAACGTAAGATACAATAGAGCAGCATCGCTTTCATCGAAGGTCACCGAACGGTATATACGGGCATCGGTATACCTGATTGTTGCCACCCCAATCAATATTTCGTAAAGATTTACCCCGTTTTTTGTAACAAGGCAGGCATACCGGGCATCCTTGGATGTTGAAATGCAGGCCCATTTGCTGTAAACCGGGTAATCAGCAATATTTATCGAAGCGATCACCTGCTTGTCCGATACTCTTATCTGTGTGTATTTATTTGGCTGTGCTATGGCGATTACATCGTTGTCGGTCAAACAAAAATGATCTATACTCTGACCGAAACACGAATAAGGGATTTGCTGGAAGCTCAGCAATTGTTTATTGGCAAAAACATAAATGTTGTCGGGCGACAAGGCCGCCATGCGCGTTGAATTCGTCGGGCATGCATATATTCCCTGGTAACCGAGCTGGTTGATGTAAAACGTTTTAAGCAGATCCAGGGTGTGCACATCAAAACATTTGATGTCATCATAAGTATTGGTGTATACAACCTTGTCGAAACGGTTGTAGGCATAGTCAGGCCAGTTGTAAGAGATGTATTGGCCCAGCACATAGGTGTTCGTATTATCCTGGTTGTACGACTCATTTGTGGCTGTGGGACGATAGGGCAAAGTAGTGAGAGTATATTGTGCATTAATGCCGAGTCCCGGGTTTGGAATGGTATAACTTGTGGCAGTATGCGAAACCAGTAGAAGCGTATCGGGGTAATTAGATTTTTGTAGTTTGTAAGTTGCCTTGTAGGGAGACTTATCCCAATGTATCTTTACGCTGTCTATCCCGATTTCTTCGAAGTTAACCAAGGGAAAAGGTTCATCAACGGATAAGCCGTTGCCATATCCTGTATACGGGTTGCTGGCCACTTTCAAATCGACCCTGTAGCTCGCTTTTCCTCCTATAAAACAGCTGTCGGTGCAGCTGTTGCTGTCGGCATCAGCTATCCTTTTCGAAAAAGAAGCCAGGTCGGTCCAGGCATAGAACATATAGTACCCAAAATTATATTGATTACATGCCGGCCAGCTGATTTTCAGGTACCCGTCGGAAGTAATGCTTTTCGAGAGAGAGATTTCAGGCGCCGGCCGCCCGTCGATCAGTACATGCCACATTTTTTCAACCCGGTAGCTCTCAACTCCGGTCACATCACCCAGGCTTCCGGTCCCTGTATTTGTATATATAATTGCTTTCAGAGTATCATATCCTGGTGTGAAATCTTCGGGTGAAATGGTAAAAGTTGAGCTTCCCCCACCAACATTCCACGACTTTCCCTGCAGGAAAAAGTCCGCCTGTTTCATATCCAGGCCATAGGTATTAATGTTGTAAGTAAGTATAGTGTTGGAGAAAATCAGTATCGTATCCTGTTCCGGGACCAGGCTTAGATCAAATTGATGGGTAGGTGAGGGTGGCTGAATGTTTCTTTTGTTTTCCTTATCCAGGGGGTACTCGCAACTGCAGGTGAAAAGACTAATGAGAACAGGAAATAGGAGCCTGGCTGTTTTAAACATGATAGTATTATTTAATTCTTTGATGCTCAACGAACTTTAACATACAACTTCCTCAGGAGTGGGATCAATAGACAGATTCCTTCACACCGGGCTTATTTCATGTTTCTCCTTCCCGCTTGATGAGGTATAAAGTAATCCATTTAGACCCGGAAAAAGTTATGATTAAAACCTGATTGCTCCATTTTTAAGACAAATATATGTCATTTATCAAAGGAGGTCTCCTTGAAGAATAAATTTGTTAGTTCAGTGATTTTCCATAAAATTGAGCGAGCAAATGACTGTCCGGTATAATGACCCTGTTAACTAAAACCTGGTGTTTTTATACGCGCCTGATTCCCGGAATAGGGTAGGGCATTCCTGTTTTGCCAGGAATGCCCGTTTTTATTTTGTTGGTAACGGGGCATTATTCAGCCTCAGTTTTGAGGATTATGGCATCCTGCAAACAAAAAAGCATTTTATAAATATGGCAATTTACCTTGTTTTGATAAAGGTAATAACCAGTAAATAAATGAAACGTGTATTCTAGGCTGCGTCTAAAAATTCCGCTTTATCGTTATAAATTTCTTTGCTCTTACCGAACAATGAAATGACTTTGCCGCTGCACAAACCTGCAATAACTGCAATGGCAATGGTAATAGCAATTCCTTTCAGTTGGGCGCTGACATCGATGCCGTCAATAACTACGATAGCTGCCAGACCGCCAAATAATCCAGGTAAGCCATGTAGATTTGATACTCCGCAGGTATCAATAATTTTATGGAAATTCTGTTGTTTTTTCTGGAATATCGCAAATCCGGCAGTCGAAATAACTCCTGCTATCACACCGATAATCATGGCCTGCGGATGGGAAGCAAAATCGCAGGTTGCTCCTATTGCAACGCCACCGGCAAGGGCTGCGTTGGCAATGTCGGCAATACTCACCTTCCCCCTTATCATTACAGAAGCAACATAGGTTGCCAGGGTCGATCCGCAAAGGGCCAGGAATACATTTACTACGGTATGGGGGATTGCCTCTATAGGTACAAGCGCGGCGCAAAAGCTCGGCCAGAATACCCAGAGAACCATGCTGCCCAACACGGAATATTTATCTGTCGTTGCATCTGATTCAATTGAAATCTCCATATCCTTCATGGATGTAAGTGAAATAGCAGCTGCTATACCAAACAAGGCGCCAAAAGCATGAATGACGATAGATCCTCCCGTATCGGCGACTTTGCCTACGAAATGGAAGTAATCGCTCACTACAATGAGTTCGTTAAGCATATAAAAAGGAATGAACAACAAGCCGAGTAAGATATACTGGTAGATTTTTATTCTTCCTAAAATAGCCCCGGCGGCAATGAGCAGACTTGCAGCACCAAATTCAGCAAGTATTAATAACTCGATTTCTCCTTTTTTCTCAAAAACCGGAAGCTCTTTGATACACAGATACATGGGTAATGAAATGCTCACCAGCAGGAAAGTTGCAGTCAGAGCCGAACGGCCGTATTTCTTTACAAATACCATCAGGAAACCAAATCCAATCAACAGCATAGCCATGATATGAATAGCCCTGTCGTATTGCTGAACCTGCAATATAGACGCAAACTCACTGCTAGTTGTTTGTTGCGCAAAAAGGTTGGTTGAACCGAAGAAGGAAAGAAATACAAGTAAAATAATTCTTGAGAATGGTTTGAGGTTTTTCATTTAGAGTGGATTTACGATCGGCGAATATAATATTTAAAATACACGCATATAAAAAATATTTATATTTTTCAAGAGTTGAATAATGCATTGCTCTTAAAGGAAGCCTGCAGGAATGATCATTTCTCCAGGGTTTTTACTTGATTCCAGTAACCATAGGGTAGAGATATGGACAAAAGTATGTCGAAAGATATTGAAAATTCTTTATCTCAGTTAATAAAACACAGATTATCAGTAAGTTATTTGTATGCGTAGATTTGTTAACCCTCTACCATATGAAAAATTTTAATTTTGAATGCTGGGAAACCTGAATTTTAACTTGCTAATGGCTTGCCTATCTTGCTTTTAACGGCACCCATATTTCTTCTTCCGAGTCCGGATCATCATTTTTATATTTTGCTCCCAATATTTCAAAATGCTCCCTGTTGTCAATCTCAAATTCAGAAGCCGGCAGCCATGTGTCGAATATGAACCTGAAAGTGTCGTGGAATTCACTTGCACGACCCTTATAAATGAAAACAGCGTATAAACCGCCCTTCATTATATAGGTTTCCATACCGGGAAGAATGGTATCAAAGTCCGGTACTTCAACAGCAGCCCATTTTTCAAATTCGGTCTGCGGTGTGAAATCAGCAAAATCAAGGGAAACATCGTATACCTGCATGCTGATGAGGTCGGCTGAAAGCTTATTTGTTATTGCTTCCCGGTGCGGCATAAAGCTATGCCACAGTTCAAAAGTCCTGTTTTGGGCTAATGACATCCTCAGTTTTTTTCCCATCAGTTTTTTGGGAGGTATGACCTCCAGACTGGGTGTATTGTTCATTATTTCAATCGTTTATATAGTGGAAGTGCTGCCAGGTTTGCAATTGTTTCGGAGCCCAGGTCACCTTCGTGACTGAAAGCCCAAACAAAGAGTGCTTTCAAAGGATGGTCTTTTCGTATTTCTTCTATGGCGTGAAGAGTTAGTCTTTTGGCTATTCCCTTTCTCCTGTATTCTTCCAGTACCAGGGCTGAACATAGGTATAAAGCATCATAGGTTTCGCCCAGGGGAGTTAGATCAAACAATTCTCTTTCCGAAATTTCAGTTTTCAGAAACCGGTTCATCAAATCAGAGGTTGTTGGGATTACTAATACCCATGCAACGGGACCGTCCCCCTCAACGAATTCTGAAACCGTTGATGGATGTATGCTTAACAAGCGCTCCATAACATCTTGGTTTACATCAAGCTGATCGGGATCGGTCTTTACGGCAAAAACATCTTCTGCCAGTTGTATCATTCGTTCTAAGTTTAGAGAAGCCATTTTTATCTGTGTAATTTATGGGTGATTTAAAGTTTAGCGGGATTGCTGGTAAGACGTGGATGCAATTTTGAGGATTTTGCATGAGGTCATGTAAAATCATCAGTTTAACGAAAGGTTGTACGGGAGAGTCAATCCCTTATTTCTTTCAGCGTAGTCAACTTAGCTCCTTTTTTTACTAGCTTTTCCATGCTTTTATCTTTCCCTTCTGGATTTACCCCAAGGATTGCTTCAGGCATGAGGTACATTTCATATCCCAGTTTAAGACCTCCTAATACTGTTTCATAAACACAGCGTTCGGCTGCCAGCCCGACAACAAGGATTTTTTTTGCGCCATTTCCTCCTAAGAAATCATTCAGGTCCTTCGAAATGAAGGCATTACCCTTAGTCTTCAGGAAGATATTGGCATTGACGATTTTCAGCCGTTTATCAAGTTCAGGCACTGACAAGGTGTCTACACCAAGTCTCTTGAATGAAATGGTCAATGCCATCTTCGGTGATTTTATATAGACTACTTTATGTGGGTCGCAATGTTCAATCAGGTCGTTTATAGATTTTAAGAGGCCCGCGGATGAAGAATCTGCCTCAATATCCTTGATAAATTGCGTTTGTACATCCACAACCAGAAGGTACATCTCGTTCGTTTGCGCATGGCTTTCCGGTAAAGCTACAATTGTACTGAGGAGCAATAGAAGGAGGATATAAACATTCCGGTTTAAAGGCTTCATGTTTTGTCTTTTTTTATTCAAGTTTGAGTACAGATTCATCACAATCGGTATCACGCTTCGAGGCTGACCGAGTCTTTCTGGCGTTTGCCATGCCAAAATTACACTTTTCCATATTTCATTGGTATATGAAACTGAAATCGGTTAACAAAACCTGATACCTAAGAGCAATTTATTAATCCTGGCTTTTTGGATGGCTTCCATCTTATTATGAACCTGTAGCTGGTATATATGTTCTCAAGAGGCTTCCGGATGGTTCCGGTCGAGAGGATCAGGTTATAGCCTATAGTATTGTTTTTCAAATATTTACATAATTGTTCTATGCTTCTATTTCGCGGGCCGATAAGTTGAAATCGTGATTGCCTGACATATCATCAAAAGTGATTCGATTTCTGAATAGTTTCACAGTTTTCAAGACAAAAGAGGGTGTCATTATTGCGCCACCTTTCATGGTTTCGACCAGGGCATTATGCGATTCACCCGGTGTCACATCTTTAAGAAGGTACCCACCGGCACCTGCTTTTATTGCTCTGAAAATATTTTCGTCGTTATCAAGCAAGGTAAGCATTATAATCTTGATGTGAGGACATTTGTTCTTAACCAGGATGTAATATCGTGTAAATCAAGTAAAATTGACAGGCGTTTTTCGTATAAGCGGTTTTGGGCTTGGATGTCCCTTATCCATAAACTCTTATGTGCAAATGTACAGGATTCTTTTAGGGCATTGTGACCAGATTTTCGGATCCCCATCTCCTAATCAAATAAATTTTCGTATATTAGTAGTCTGTACCGAAAAATGCCCTCTCTTTTTTCTTGAAAGGGGAGAAATCAATCCTTGAACATCCGCAGCCAGTTTGAAATGGAAGAAAATGAGAGGGTAGTTAATTGAATAATTTTTGCAAATGATTTTACTTTATGAACGGAAAGTCTGACAAAATCGATAGATTACTTGAGAAACTGCAGGAACTCCAGGCAAGGCAGGACAATTTTTCGAAAGAAATTGGTGAATTAAGAGATGAAATTGTACGCCTCGAAAATATACAGGTCAGGGATTCTGCTTATGGGATTGACGAGATCACTGGCGAACCGCCTGCGCCTGTGTTTGATCCTGAAAGATTTGTTTCAGCAGTGTCGGATCCTCCTGTGGTCCCGGTTCAAAATGAAGTTCGGGAAACACAAATATCAGATTATAAGGCATCTGAGCCGGTAGAGCCTGCCAAGATTAAATCGGGCCTGGAGAAATTTATAGGTGAAAACCTGATCAATAAAATCGGGATTGCTATTACAGTACTCGGGGTTTCAATAGGGGCAAAGTACTCAATCGATCACGATTTAATCAGCCCCCTGGCCCGGATTATTTTAGGTTACCTGGTGGGTATTGGCCTTTTTGGTATAGCTTTAAAATTACGAAAAGACTACGAAAACTACAGCGCTGTGCTTGTTAGTGGTGCCATGGCGATCATGTTCTTTTTGACCTATGCAGCTTACAGTTTTTATGCCCTTTTACCCCAGGTTCCGGCCTTTATCCTACTGGTTATTTTTACTTCTTCAGCGGTTTACGTGGCCATTGATTATAATAAGCAGGTTATTGCACATATCGGCCTGGTAGGCGCTTATGCCGTTCCTTTTCTGCTGGATGAAGGTTCTGGAAAAGTCATAATACTCTTCACTTATATTGCTATTATTAATCTCGGGATACTGCTGATTGCTTTCAGAAAATACTGGAAACCGCTTTATATTTCTTCCTTTATTCTAACCTGGGTCATATTCTTGTTCTGGTACGATTCCGCTTACCAGGACAGGCTTCATTATACTTTGGCGTTGACGTTTATTTCCATTTTCTTTGTCATTTTTCAGCTGATATTTCTTGGGTATAAACTCATACAAAAGGAAAAATTCACACTTACGGATATCATTCTATTTCTTACCAATTCCTTTGTCTTTTTTGGTTTAGGTTACTCAATGCTTTCGGTCAATAGCAATGGTAAAAGTTTTCTTGGATTATATACCCTCATCAATGCAGCAGCCCATTTTTCGGTGGGAACCTTGATATACACCTACAAGTCCTCCGACCGCAATCTTTATTATTTTGTAATTGGATTAGCCCTGGTTTTCATCACCATGGCAGTTCCCGTTCAGCTAAACGGAAACTGGGTAACCTTGTTATGGGCAGGCGAATCTGCACTCTTATTCTGGATTGGCAGAACCAAAGTCGTTGCGTTTTACGAAAAACTTTCCTACATCCTAATGATCCTGGCATTTGCCAGTATCATCCATGACTGGACATCAATTTACGAAAACCGTCATATTATTAATCCCGGTCATAGAATTACCTCGATTTGGAATACTGATTTCCTGTCAGCCATCCTGTTTGTGGCCACTTTTTCATATATCAACTTCCTGAACAATAGCAAATTATATATGCCAGCCCGTTTTCAGCAGGAAGCACTGAATTCTATAATTAAATTTACAGTTCCTGCAATATTGCTTATAGTCCTCTATAATACATTCCGGATCGAAATTGCTACCTATTGGGACCAGTTATATTCTGACTCAATCATCCGGGTTGATTTGGGAGGGAAGAGAACAGTAGGCACATACTGGGATTCCGATCTGAAAAGTTTTAAATCACTTTGGGTCTTAAATTATTCCCTTCTGTTTTTCTCGGTACTCACTTTTGTGAATATCAGGAAAATCAGAAACAGCGATCTGGGATGGGTTAACCTTTTTATTAATGCTTTGCTGCTTATTATTTTCCTTTTGCAGGGGCTATATATTATTGGATGCCTGAGAGATAGCTTAATCAACCAGGAACTATCCCAATATTATCAAAGGAGTTTATTCAACATCATGTTCCGGTATATTGTTTTCACTTTTGCAGGTTTGACGATGGCTTCAATATACTTCACCATAAAACAGGATTTTCTGAAACCGGTTTCAGATGATCTGCACATTGCCTTTGATTGTCTGCTGTTTATTTCGGTTATCTGGGTTGCCAGCAACGAGTTGATAACCTGGATGGATGTTCTGAACTCCAGTCAATCCAATAAACTTGGATTAAGCATCTTATGGGGAGTTTATGCTTTGATACTGATTGTGTTAGGTATCTGGAAAAAGAAAAAGCATTTACGGGTTGGTGCTATTGTTTTATTCGCGATTACCCTGGCAAAACTTTTCTTCTATGATATAGCATACCTTGATACCATAGCAAAAACCATAGTATTTGTTGCGCTTGGAGTTCTGCTTCTGATAATTTCCTTTCTTTATAATAAATACAAGCATGTCATTTCAGAAGAATAGTTTTCCTTGGGGCAACGGAACTAAGGTTGCTTCAGGCAGCTTGTTCGTTTTATTATCCGTAAAGGGGTCAACATGTCAATTACGACCTGGAATGGAAGTTATCAATGCAAAAGGCAGGTACGTGTAAAGTTCAGATAATTAAATGTTTAACCGAAGTTTATTTCTCTAGCTTGTTCCTGATCTCCTCAAGTATTTCAATCTGGATTTCCTGGATATGCATCATTTTTGACCACTGATCGAGTAAAAGGTGATCCACTTTTTCGTGCAGGGTTCTGATCTCAATTTCCGATTTCAGGTTAATTTTATAATCATTCTCTGAGCGGATACGATCCTTTTTCTCCTGCCGATTCTGACTCATCATGATAATAGGCGCCTGCATTGCTGCTACACAGGACAGGATTAAATTTAACAAGATATATGGAAAAGGATCAAATGGTTTTAACAGCAGGACAAGACTGTTCATGGTCAGCCAGCCAACGATTATGACTGAGAAGGAAATTATAAATTTCCAACTGCCTCCAAAAGAAGCCACTTTGTCGGATATCCTGTCTCCAATCCTTAATTGCTCAGTCGTTACATTGGTATTGAATGAAATGATTTCATTCTCCCTGATACTGTTGATGACTGCATCTTCCAGGACTTCAATACTGCCTTTTTCATCTTCAATGAGGCGAGCAATATATTTGACCCTGAATATATTGAAATCAGTTTTACATATTCGGCTATTGTCAGTCCAGTCAGGGTAATCGTTCCTGATTAAATCTTCTATTTCGTGCCTTATTCCATGGCCTGTAATTAATTTTGCTTCCGGAAATGATTTTTTGCATATTTCACATTCTGCATTATTCATTTTATTGCTTATTTATTGAATTATCAATTTAAAGTACATATATCCATGGGCTCAGTTCAGTCTCAACTCCCAAAAATACCGTTAAGGAATTTCATCATGTCATTCCAGGATGCAGTATCGGCAGCGGCATTGTATTTAATTGGCATGTTGAACTGTTTGCCTGTCTTGCCGGCGTCGGGATTTGTAAATGCATGCGTGGCATCTGCATATTCAATGAGAGTATAATCAGCCCCTATTGAATCCATTTCTTGTATAAAAGCTTCCACATCCAGCCTGGTCACAAATTTATCTGCACTACCATGACAAACCAGTATTTTGGCATTAAGCAGGTTCTTTATGGCCTTGACCCCCGAAAGACCTCCGTGAAAGCTTACAACACCTTTCAAATCAGCACCTAATTTGGCAGAATTGAGAACTACAGAACCTCCAAAACAATACCCAATAGCAGCCACATTTGTCGCATCAGCTTCTTCAAATTCCTTAATTTTTAATATGGCGGCATCCAGGCGGGCTTTTGCTAATAGAGGGTCGCCGTAAAAAAGTGATGCCATTTCTCTTGCTTGTATTGGATTGGCAGCTGTTTTACCTTCTCCATAGATGTCGACAGCCATTGCAAAATATCCAAGCGCAGCCAGCTGCCTTGCCCGGTTCCTGGAATAATCGTTCAATCCCCACCATTCATGAACAACCAACACTACCGGTCGCTCCCTGGTTTTGCTTTCATCATAAGCGATAAACCCGTTTAATGGAATCCCGTCGGCCCAATAAGTGATGTTTTCTTCTTTATTCATACTCTTTGTCTTATATGAAACTTATTATACATTAACAAATTCTGGTGGAAAAAGTGCAAAAGATAGTGTAAATAGGCGTAAAAGAAAAGTAAAACAGGCCTAACGACCAATCTGAAAGCACTTTGTGTTTTTAACTATTTTATCTGTCGATTTCTTAGTTTAAAGGCTATTTATCCTGGTTTTCAACCTAGTCTTACACAGAATTGAATCCATCACAAAAGTAGGCATAATAGAATTTTCAGCACCCAGGTATTTGGGAAAGAATGGAAAATTCATTCCAAACAGTATAGATAAGGTGAAAAATTCTCACGATTGTTATCCTCAGCTTTTGGAAAGCATAATCTTATTGCCATGCTGTTTGTATCGAAATTCAGATAGCATAATATTGATAACAGGCAGTCCGGTTAACATCAATTTATCAGGAAACTCATCTCCGGAAAAAGCCTGAAAACGGTTCTTTCGTATTAAGTTCATAAAGCATGGTTTAAATTTTCAAATCAATTAAATTTTTAATAATTTTACTGTTTTATACTTGGAAATGGAAGAGACTCAAAATCTGACTTTCCCCGCTCTTTTCGCTGAAACTGTCAGGAAAAATGGTAACAGGCCAGCCATGGCCATGGTCGGGGAAAAGCCATTAACTTATCTTGAACTGGATCAAAAAATCAAAGCTCTTATTGCATGGTTCGAAATACTGGGGATAAAACAAGGAGATAAAATTGCCATATTAAGTAACAGTATCCCAAACTGGGGAATCAGCTACTATGCCATTACTTTTATGGGAGCTGTGGTCGTTCCTTTGCTGCCTGATTTTCACTCATCTGAGATAAAGAATATACTGGAACACTCTGAGACTACAGCTATTTTTATTTCTGATGGATTAAGGCTTAAAATCAGTGATCTGGCTGTTAGTCAGCTGTCTATAAGGATCAGGATAGAGGATTTCAGCCTTATTGAAGCCAATAATGAATCTGCTATTTTTAGCCTGGAGGCAGTTCCATTAAATGAGTATAAAGTATCAGAAGATGACCTGGCAGCAATAATCTATACTTCCGGAACTACCGGGAAATCCAAGGGAGTGATGCTCTCGCACCGAAATATCTGTTTTACTGCGAGGATGAGTGACAGGGTCCAGGAAATAAATGAAACGGACCGGTTTCTTTCGGTTCTGCCACTTTCCCATACCTATGAAAATACTATAGGACTGATTTTTCCTATGACTAAAGGAGCTTGTATTTACTATCTTGGAAAGCTGCCGACACCATCAGTGCTTCTGCCGGCACTCAGGGAGATCAAGCCAACTATTATGCTTACGGTTCCCCTTATCATTGAGAAGATATTCAGGAGCCGCATAAAGCCAAAATTCAGTGGGAATCTTATACTCAGGCTGGCGCTGCATATCCCGTTCCTGCGCAGGAAATTTAATGTCATTGCGGGCAGGAAACTCATGGAAACCTTTGGCGGGGAACTTCACTTCTTTGGTATAGGGGGGGCCAAACTGAACCGTACCGTTGAAAAATTCCTGATCGAAGCCAAGTTTCCCTACGCTATAGGATATGGTTTGACGGAAACTTCGCCGGTCATTGCAGTAAGCAACCTTGTAAC
>JBAXXB010000062.1:0-18040 GCA_037128115.1 Bacteroidota bacterium | reverse complement strand
AGCACTCCCGTGCCGGTTCTTTGCCTTAATAGCAAGGTTCCGTTTATCAGCAAAGGAGATTGTGATTGCATCCATCGATCGTGTGAGAGTTTTTCAGCGAGCTTTACTTTCTAGCATCCAAATATTGGCTGCTCCATATGTTCTGATTGATTTGGGGCTGTGAGTTTATAAGCAGACCCTATTTAGAGTGCCCCTTCATCATAAGCCTGTTCGCCATGCAAAGCCGAATCAAGACCTATCATTTCATCCTCTTCACTAACCCTGACTTTAGTCACATAATTGATCAGGATTAGCATGATATAGGTGAAAATAAATGCGTAAGCTGATGCTGCAATAACTGTAATTACCTGTTTGAAGAAGAAAGAAGTATCCCCGTAGATCAAGCCGCTGTATTTCTGTCCGGTAACAGCATTGGTTCCTGCATAAGCAAAGACGCCTAACAAAATAGTACCGATAAATCCTCCGACTCCGTGCACACCCCAAACATCGAGAGCATCGTCCCATTTCATCCTGTTTTTAAGCTGAACGGCAAGGTAGCAGGCAATACCTGCTGCAGTTCCTATGATGGGTGAAGCCCATAAGGGAACAAAACCGGCACAGGGAGTGATAGTAGCCAAACCAGCAATCGAGCCAGTGAGCAGTCCCAGCAATTTGGGTTTTCCTTCACGGTACCATTCCACAACAACCCAGGCCATAGTAGCAAAAGAGGCTGCAATATCCGTATTAAGGAATGCAAGGGATGTAACACCATCAACCTGTAGTTCGCTGCCGGCGTTAAAACCATACCAGCCAAACCAAAGCAGTCCGCTGCCTATGGCAACTAAAGGGATGCTGTTGGGAACTGATTTGACATTTACACGTTTTCCAACATAAAACACGGATGCGAGAGCTGCAAAACCTGCAGTTGCATGAACAACTATACCGCCTGCAAAGTCAAGAACTCCCCATTCGGCGAGTAATCCACCACCCCATACCATATGAACAAACGGGTAATAAACCAGAATCTGCCAAACAGTAAGGAAAATCATATACGACTTGAAAGATACACGGTTTACGAAAGCACCAGTGATCAGAGCCGGGGTTATGATGGCGAACATCATCTGGTAAGCAATAAACACGATTTCCGGTATCTTATGGTTTCCGGCAAACAGGGAATCCATGCCTACCCCGGCAAGGAAAGCCTTGTCAAAATTCCCCATCAGGCCTCCGGCGCCTCCACTGAAGCAAAGTGAATAACCAAAAGTCACCCAGAGTACAGTTGTCCATCCCAGGGAGGCAAAACTCTGTATCATAATTCCAAGAATGTTTCGCTTGGTAGCGAGGCCACCATAAAAGAACGCTAATGCCGGTGTCATCAGCATAACCAGGCTTGCTGCAAGCAGCATAAAGGCGGTTGAACCAGTATCGATCATAACGAATTGATTTGAAGAATTTTAAATTAATTGATTGATTTAGTTATATGCTTTCGAGCTGAGTTTGAATTAAAATGTAATTCCAAAAACCACATAAGCCTTTTCCTGTTGAGGATTAAAGGCAAGCGTAGAGCGCAGGGTAGTTTCGTATTTTTCAGAAATCTGTATCTTTTTGTACGCTGTAACGCCAACATTAACAATTCCAAAACCGGTGACATTCCCGTAACCATCCCCATAAAAACCATCCGCCGGGGTCATCCCAAGGAAAGTATCAAAACTATAGTCATTCGCCTTAAACGAATAACCTAATTCAAAGTAGGTAGAGTAATTATTCACAACTGGGTCGTCATTTTTTTTGTCAGCACCATAAAACATTGTAGCCAATGTAATACTGAGCGGAACATTTGAGCCCAAATAGGCAAGTGTGCCTTCAATGACGTGACCTGTAGTTGCGTTCTTATAGGAAAAATAGGATTTCGATGCCCATTCGGGATCCCAGTAATAATCAGTTATGGTAGCAGTCAGGTTTTTATAATTATACAGGGCATACAAATCCGCTTCCTGGTAGCTGCCTGTGAAATCGGAAGAGCCCCAGGCTCCTATTTCAAAACCGCCTTTGGTAAAGGCCAGGGTAGGTTGAAAATTCGGGGGTAGAATTGCATCTCCATCATGATAGGAATAACAAGGTACGCCTCTCCAGACGTAACTGCTTACCAGTTCAGCCGATGCCTTAACCTTAAAACCGTTATTCTCTTGCGAAATAGCAGTGCGGGCTGAAGATAGAATCATAACAGTCGCAAGAAGTCTGAAAAGTACATTTTTCTTCATAAGCCTTTTAATTAATAGATTCGCCAAAAGTAGACTAACGAAAAGGTATCGGCAATCAAATATTATACTGAAAAATTATGCGTACGGTCTTACGCAGTAGTACGTACGAATTTTAAGAGAATCACGTAGAAGGAGTGTAGAGTACCGGATTTCCTCTCTCCGGCTATAGATTGGCATATACGAAAAACAGGAGGCCAGCCAACTGCGGAGATTCAGTATGCTGGCGCCAGGTTCCGGGTTTTTAAGCTCATTATGGATGAATTTCTTTCAGATATTAATAAGGTTATGCCTGATGGCATATTTAACCAGTTCAACCTGGGTTTTCAGGTTGAGTTTCTGCATAATATGATTTTTATGAGATTCCACCGTGCGAACGCTTATAAAAAGACGGTCGGCGATCTCCTTATTAATAAATCCCTCGGCAAACATGGTTAGTATCTCAATTTCACGCTTCGACAGTATTTCCTGCGGATTAGCACTGTCGTCAGCATTCATCTTCGCTTTTTCAATATAGCTTTTTAAAATAATCTTAGATATATTATCACTAAAAAAATCATTACCCGAATAGATAGTGTCAATAGCAATAAGCATTTCTTCGCGTGTGGTATTTTTATGCAGGTAGCCCTTAGCTCCTGCTTTAATTGCCTGGCTGATAAAACTTTCGTCAGTGAACATCGACAATATCAGGACTTTAATTTCCGGGAACCGTTCCGAGATTAACCTGGTAAGTTCGATACCTGAAGTGTCAGGCAAGGAAATATCCATAAGTATAATATGTGGATGTTGCTTTTCCAGCAATTTCCACAGTTCTTTACCAGAGGAAGCCTCTCCTATAATCTCAATATTTTCGGATGCGATGAGTGCTTTAATCCCATCGCGCAGTATCTGGTGATCTTCAGTCAATAGTATTCGGATTGCCGGCATGGTGTCAAAATATTAGTATGTTATCGATAAGTTCTGACCAGGTTTCCAGGTCCCGGAAAAACAAAGAGCAAAAGGAATTCAACAATTTTATTCAATTTCAAGCAATGCAAATAAGTGAAAAGAGACGTCATTTCCTCTGATTAAATCAGAGGAATCTTAACCGAGACAATGGTTCCGTGGTTTTCACCCTTCGAAATATCAATCAAGCCATTGAGTAGTTTCACCCTTTCACACATGCTATTCAGGCCACGGCCGTTTTGATTGCACGGCTCCGAAAGATTAATTCCGATTCCATCATCCTGGACAAGCAGGTTGATCATCCTTTCGTTTCCGATAAGAGTCATTATGATCTCCGATGCTTCTGAGTGCTTCACGGCGTTATTTAGTGCTTCCTGGGCTATCCTGAAAACATAGGTGGTTATGCGTTTATCCAGATCACCGACCGGAATCCGGGAATCAAAAATCACTTTTATACGGCTGTGTTTTTCAATCTCCTTACAAATCTGGTTCAGGGCAATCTCCAGGCCGAATTCCTGCAGCACTGCCGGCATAAGGTTATTGGAAATGCTTCGAACTTCATCCACCAAACTGTCGAACATCTCCCTCAGCCGGCTCATATTACCCGAATTTATCCCGTTGCCGGTATTCATCATGCTTTCGGTCTTCAACTTGGTGGCAATGATCATCTGCCCAAGCCCATCATGCAGTTCCCTCGACAATCGCTGCCGTTCATCTTCCTGCCCGTCGATAAAGGATGTAAACATCCTGACTTCCCTTTCTTTCAGTTCTTCCTGCTGGGCTTTCAACTGGCTGGTCATAAGGTTGAAATTTTCCGTCAACTCACCGAGTTCATCATTCGATTTAATCAGCAGTAGCGGCTCCAGGTCACCCTGCCGCACGCGGATGGTTGCATTCTTCAGTTCAATGATTGGCCCTGCAATGGCGCGTGAAATGATATAGGCAGCAAGAAAAAGGATTAGCGTAATGAATATACTCAGGAATACGATTTCATTCGCCAGTTTGTAAACCGGTCGCATGGCTTCCCTGCTGTCGATTTCGGCTATAATTACCCAGTTCAGCCCGGGAATAGCAAGACTGCTGTATGAAGATAAGGTGGAAATGCCCCGGTAGTCCTTATTCAGTTGTGCGCCTTCAGCAGGTTTGTAGGCATTACGTACAGATTGGGTTTTTACTTTCAAATGCAGAATGGCGTTTTTGAAAAACCGGGATTCACTCCTTGAAAGTGAATCCGGGCCAACAAGGTACACTTCCCCACTTTTTCCAAGTCCATTAGCCGTTTCCTTGTTTTTCATAATATTGTTAATAGCGGAAGGATCTATCTCAAAGATGGCTATACCGGGATCATCAGGGCCCGAATTGGTCATGGGGGAGGCAATATAAAGATGCACAGAACTATCCGCTGTACGGAGCGAATAATCGGTTATAATGGTATGTTTTTCTGACCTTACCCTGGCGAGCAAAGGTTCAAACTCCTGTGTATTTTTCTTCTCTGGCGAAGAAAGTCCGGAAGAAACAGTCTCGAAATTGTAACATTCTGTTCCTTTTTTCCTGATGATATATACCCGCTTGTAATAACTCCCGGCTTCAAAAAACTTCTTAAAATTTGCATCCAGCCCGTTGACCGGGAAATTCAATGAAATCAAGCCGTCGAGCCTTTTCGTCCTTATATGGAAAAAGCCTGAATTCTCCTGGTTGGAAAACAATTCGGCTTCCTTTACCCTGTCACTGAAAAACTGCTCAACTTGTTCCTTTTTGGCTACACGTATTGAAGTGAGCTGGTAGAACGTGCGTTGCAATATGGCATTCCTGGCGGTAATGAAAGAATACAGGCTAACAGCCACAATCACAAAAATGCCCAGAAAAAAAATGTACAGTATAAGCTTATGATATATGGATGTACTGGTTTGCATAGCCTGGATCATTGAGAAAGGCAAAAATAGCGTAATTCTGTTATCCTTGACAAACGAAATAGGTCAGATGTGGTTCGGCATGCCGACAGACAGTTACTCGGCATGGGTGATGAACAGTGCTATAACTTAATCTTCCTGCCCGCTTCTATTTCAGAACTGATACTACCACCTTTCCATTTCAAAATAATTTTTAACGGAACATTAGATTGTATCGTAAGGGATGGTTTTTCGCTTTCGCTGGCCCTCTTCGCACAAAGAATATCTAAAAACCCCGTTTTCCCGAAAGGGTACTGACGTATTCCGTATTCGTCGGTCAGCCGAACGTCAATAACCAGCGTATTTGCGGGTACATCAGGGCGTATGCCGAACACGTATTCAAACAGATCGCTGATAGGGACAAGGCCCGTCCATCCCACAAAATTCCGTCCATTATTGCCCTGAACTTTGTCAGGAGCATAATTTTCGCGCAAATCAGCGCTTTGGGTAAAGACTTCAACTACGTTATTCACATGGTTTGAAGCTATTTCATATGCCAGGGAGTCATACCCATACCGGGTAAGACCACGTAGAACCATGTAGTTGGTTGGTGCCCAGACTGCTCCGCGCCAGTATCCCCCTTCCGGGTTAAAATCAGGATGATCGGCCGACAAAGAGGGTACACGGTGAAAGCGGTCAAACTCGGCCGGGTTTTCGAGGTGTGCAATTAACTTCCCCGATTTTCCCTGCGGAACAACCCCGGAAAGCAAGGCCCAATAGGAAGCTATGCTTTTTACGTCCGAGAGGGTTCCATCCTGCATTCGATCGAAATAGAAACCTTTCTTTTCATCCCACATAGAGGAATTGATGTAATTTTTAAGCTTTTCTGTTTCATCTTCAATTTCTTTCACATCCCCTTTCCTGTGAAGTTTTTCTGCCATTTCAATCAGGATAGAGCCGGCAAAGACCTGTTGCAGCGAAACGTCAATCCACGACATATGCGCATGATTCCAGTTCGGATCGAGATTACGTGGCAGCCTGGGCTGGTTATCCATGCCGCAGCCCCAGCCACTTGAGTAGTATGAGCCGTCGGGCCATGAGCGGTTAGTATGGAACCATTCATAATTTGCCAGCAATGCCGGGAATACTTTCGAAAGGCGAACTGTATCATTGAAATTGAGAAAATATTCCCATTCCGCCCAGGGCATAATATTCGGACCTGTGCTGGAAGGATCGAAGCGCTCGAAGCAATCGGTGCCGTCTTTTTCCCGTATCTCGCGGCAAATGAAGCCATCAGCATGCTGCCTTGCATAAAAATTATCCAGGGTAGCCTGGAAACTGAATACCTGCGAGGCATACTTGCCGAACATGGTCATAAAACTACAGTCCCACATGAAAATATGCTCATTGAAAGCGGGATCGATAAACGGAGAAACAAAACCGCTACCGGCCGGGACCGGCTTCAGGTTTGAGAAGGCAATTTCCCAGGCTCGCCAGTAGCATTTGAGTACATCTGGCCTGCCAGTCCAGACAGGTTGAGGCAATTTATCCTTTATACTCCTGAATTCGGGTGGTTTGATTGTATCTGGAACTCCACCTATAAAAACATTCTGCTTCACATACTTATTTTCAATGTGAGTGTTGATATAGGGCTGACCATGTACACTTCCTGCAAAAGCAAAGACACAGAGCCAAAGAATAAAATTTATTACTAATTTATTCATTATCAATCGATTATTAATTATAAAAGTAAACTTTACGACTACAAATATCCTGAAACCGAAAACAGGAAACTACTAAAAACTAACTGAGGGGTCCAGGTATCTGAATACAGCTTGTGTCACAAGGTTAGAAAAATCAAAAATATGAATATTTCTATTATCCTTCCCTTATTACGAAGATGTGACTAATTCAATATTCAGCTATTTCTCAAATAGTTGTATATTTTCAGTCAAAAAAGATAACCTGCCAACAACTTAAAATGACTTGCTGAAGAATTTTAGCTCCATTTATTTTTTACCCATTTTCCCTGCTGTTCAGGGGATAGAAAAGTCCAAGCGACGATACGGCCGGTTTTATTGCCCTGGCTCATTGAAATGGTTTTTACCTCTAAGGCTTCCACTTTCATGAGTTCGGCATAGATGCTCCTGAGGCTGGATTCCTTTGATACGGATGAAGAAAACCAGAAACACGAATCGGAAAACTGTTTACTTTGGCGGATCATATCTCCCACAAATTTCTCTTCTCCTCCCTCACACCATAATTCATTATTCTGACCCCCAAAATTCAGGACAGGAGTAGCGATTGTTTTGCGCTTCAGGTTATTTAATTTACGGCTGGCCGACGATTGGGCTTCAGCGGGCGAAGCATGGAAGGGCGGATTGCAGACTGACAAATCGAAGAAATCGTCGTTTTGAATTATTCCACAAAAAATGTCTTTAGCATTTTGCTGTAACCGCAATTCAACCTTGCCATCCAGTACTTGATTCTGCTCTACGATTTTGCGGGCCGAATCTAAAGCAACAGGATCAATATCGGCACCAACGAACGACCATCCGTATTCTTTATTACCTATGACCGGATAAATGCAATTCGCACCTACGCCAACATCCAGGCATCGAACCTGGTTCCCAAAAGGAATTTTACCCTTATTACAACTTCCCAATACTTCTGCCATATGATGAATGTAGTCCGCTCTCCCGGGAATAGGCGGACACAAATAACCTGACGGTATATTCCACTTTTCGATGTCATAGTAATATTTCAGAAGCGCTTTGTTAAGCACTCTGACTGCTTCGGGGTTGAAAAAATCAATTGATTCATCCTCGTATGCATTAATTTTTACAAATTGTGCTAATTCCGGGCAGCTTTCTGCCAGTTGCCTGAAATCATAACGCTCGCGGTGCCTATTTCGTGGATGGAGCCCGGATTTAATTTTTGGGTGTACTCTCTTTTCAGGAAGCATTGAATTTAAATATTAATTAATTACATACCAGGCATTTGCACAAAGTAAAAGCCAATCATACACCTATCGTCCAGACTAAATTTGAACACTAAAAATTATCGCAGCATGCTTCCTGAAATTGCAGCATACTCTTTATCCAGCACCAAAAAGAAAAAGCTACTCTTTTCTTTCGGTTCTCCATAATTTACGATGATCATTTTCTGGCTGAGCTCGCACCCAGCATCAGTTTATTTTATCCAGGGATTCCGGTCAGTTCAGGATAACCGTCGTTCCTGGTGAATGCCCGGGGTATGAATGCCGTCTAAAAAAGGACCAGATTACTTCATACGCGTTGATATCCATGTTTGCACCCGGCTCAACACCAGGGACAGAGTGCCCGCCCCCGTTGATTTTGTAAAACTGTATTTCGGAATCAGGCAAATAGCCATTGTATTGGTAAAGGGTCACCGTGGAATTATCATAGGTCGAAATATCTGGCAGTTGACTGACCACAGGGGGGCCTATACAATGGTTATTTTCGGCCCAGAATCTTAAAATTTCATCTGCCGAAGGGTTACTATTGATGCGGACTATATTATCCGCGGTCCCGTGCATATAACAAAGGGGCACTGGGCGGCTAAGGGTATAATTTTCATATACATTCGACGAAATCAGCCCTGAAATCGGGGCTACGGCAGCAAGCCTGTACTGCAATCCCCTGGCAGCAAAGAATGTCATGAAGCCCCCGTTCGACATGCCGCTGATATAGACTTTACTCAGGTCGACATGATAACGGGTAAACATATAATCGATCAGGTAACTCAGGAAAGCAACATCGTCCCAGGGGAAAATATAATGTGCATTCCACTGGAAAATCGTTTCACCGTTAAATGAACCCAACAATGCCTGCGGCATAAGTAGGAGAAAATTCTCCCTGTCGGCAACCGTTTTAAAATAAGAACCTTGTATTTCGTTCCAGGCATTGCCGTTGGCACCATGAAGACTAAAAACGAGCGGAACACTTACCGAGGTATCATAATTTGCAGGGACGTACCAGGAAAAGTTGCGTTTATAACCCTGGTAGTTTGCAGTGCGATTAATAAGTATGCTGTTTGCAACTGTTATGGTCCGGAATATAAAAGCTGATTTCGTTGAATTACCGGCTGTATCCCTGGCTATGATTTCGCCTGAGTAATATGCTCCCGCGAGTAGGCCCGTAAGTTGTGCTGCCGGGTTGGAAATTCCACTTGCTTTCACCTGGCCGTTTAATAAGATATCATAAACAACTGCCTCATTTTCAGGGTCATTTGATTTATTCCATTTTAACTCCACGGAATTGTTCCGGATCGCCATTTCATACACACTGAAATCTCCAGGCGGTTTATTCTTAAGGGTAGTAGCCAATACAATTTGTTCTGCGACTTTTGCATTCCCCTCGTATGTTTCTATAAGACAGTGGTATAAAGAATTTTCTTTGAGTTTGGCGAACGTAAAAGCCCTGGCTTTAAGATGCGAAACAACCAAACTATCGTTGAGAAAGACTGAAAATTCCAGGCTGGAATCGGGAATACCCGAAACAGGATCCCAAACCAGTGTTAAATAGTTAACTCCCTGGATAACAAAAACCTGCATAGGAAGAACATTTTCGATACCCTTCTCTTTACGGCAGGCCGAAAAAACGAGCAATAAGGCGATGATCAGGAATTTGGGATTCATCCGTAAATTATACATCAAGGGCTAAAACTATCTGCATTCCCCGATCTCCGCCTAATCTGAAGAATGAAAAATACATGCGAATATACAACATACCTCACTTCCAGGATGCCCTGGAAGCAAAAGAGTTTTCATGAAATAGTTTTGTAACTTGAAAAAACCTCGCAACAATATGATGCACAAAGTCTTAATGGAATATCAATCCCGATAAGCTGCAATACCTGGTTTTTACGCTTATTTATCCAGCTTGACATTTACCGCGTTGGGGCCTTTTGGCCCGTCAACGATTTCGAAAGTCACCTTGTTATTTTCCTTTATAGGATCAACAAGACCGTTAATATGAACAAAAATGCTTTTTTTCGATAGTGAATCGTTAATAAAACCGTAACCTTTTGAATCGTTAAAAAATGCAACAATACCTGTACGTATAAGTTCGCCGGCTCCTGGCTCCACATATTTGGGTACGCCAATTTGTATATCTTCGGCCTTTATCGCTACTCTGTTGGTTAAATCGGGAGGAGTCGAACTGATTCGTCCATACTCGTCCACATAGGCGATCATTGAATCCAGGTCATTCCCATCCCTGCCATCTTTCTTTACAAGCCTCTTTTGTTCTTTCTCTTTTCTCTTTTTCTCTTGTTTTGTTCTGTTTTCCCTTTTTCCAAAAGTTTCACGTGCTCTTGCCATAATTTTGTTTTACGTTATTAAATTGCATGACAACCTATTCGCATGAATTTAAATAACCAGGTATAATTATTTCGCATGGACAGATATCGAGTGCAAAAGTACACTAAATTGCGGCAATAATGGCAATTAATATCAATTCATTCCGCTATATTTTCAAAATCCGGGCACAGAACAGGTCGAACCAGGGATGCTTCTAGCCAGAATTAAATTTCTTGCCGATATTCGGAAAATGTCGTTCTTAAATCAGGCAAATTCCAGCATTTTGAAACCTGAATATGGAATTATACTAAGCTGATATTTTCACCTTCCGATTGCACATGCCCTTCTTCAACCATCCAACGTAGTATCGCCAATACATCATTTTCTTTATACCCCGTTGTTTTACCGACAATTTCAGTAATCGTTGCCTGGCCCGGAATCAGGACCACTAGAATGTGATGTTCTATTTCCTTTGATTGTTTTTCATTGATCCCGGCACGTCGTTTCTTCAAGCAAATATCACAAACCTCACAATCAACAGACTTCTTTTCCCCGAAATAGGATACCAGCATACGACTTCGGCATTCCGTTTCGGATGTGGCATAGCTTATGGTACTCTCAAGCATGGAAAAAGCTTCTTTTTTACGTTGGGTATAAAATGTTTTTGACAGCGCGATATCATCCGGATTTATACGTTCGGTATTAAAAATAAGTTGAGGTGTATTTTTATGCGCAATATACCCGAGAATTCCCAGTTTCTGCAAGCGGGTAAGCAGTTCGACTACTTTTGGAGCATCAATTCCTGAACGCCGGGCTATCTCATTCTCGTTGATCCGGGTAAAATCCGTAAAAACGCCGCTATACGATCGCAGTATTATCCTCAGAATTTGATCGGCAGCAGCATTTTCGAGCTGGTAACGGTATAAATCTTCTTTTGTACAAACAAAAAGTATACGGGACGGATCATCCCAGGCATCATTCAAGGATATATATCCGTCGCGTTCCAGGATTTTAAGGGAACTAAAAGCTGTTATAGGCTTGAATTTATATACGTTGCTGAATTTCTCCAGGTCAAAATCAAAAGAGACGTCCTTGCCTGCTCCCACAGGAAGTTGTAAGAAATTTCCCAGGGCCTGGTATACCTGCCTGATGGTTTCGGGTTCAGGCCAGGCCAATTCAAGGTGATGACGACTGTTGATGATGTCGTGCTCATTGAATAAAAGCACGGCGTAGGATTTTTCCCCGTCGCGCCCTACCCTGCCTGCTTCCTGGTAATATGCCTCAAGCGTGTCGGGCAGATCGAGATGCACCACCAGCCGCACATCGGGTTTATCAATCCCCATGCCGAAAGCGTTAGTCGCCACAATGATGCGTGTCCGACCCTGCATCCAATCGTGCTGGCGCGAAAGACGAAGAGACGGCTCCAGCCCGGCATGGTAAAAACTTGCCGAAATGCCGTTATGCATGAGTACTTCTGCAATCTCCCTGGTTAGCCTGCGATTTCTAACGTATATAATACCGCAACCTTTCACCCCATTACAGATCCTGAGCAATTTCTTTATTTTGTCATCCTCCCTCGAGACCACATAAGCCAGGTTTTTCCTGACAAAACTCTTGCTGAATACGTTTTTTTGCCCGAATTCCAGTTTCAGTTGAATATCCTCGACAACCCGTGGCACTGCAGTGGCTGTGAGCGCCAATACCGCAACTTCAGGGAAAATAGTCCGCACTTCTGCTATACGGAGGTAAGGCAGCCGGAAATCGTATCCCCATTGTGAAATGCAATGTGCTTCGTCAACGGCGATCAGGGTTACATGTATTCCACGGAGCATTTCCCTGAACTTCCTGGTTTCGAGTCGCTCTGGCGAAAGATAAAGGAATTTGGCCCTACCATCGGCACATTTCTCAAAAGCCATTTCGATTTCACGCGGATGCATGCCCGAATGCATCTCGACAGCTACAATCCCACGGTTCTTCAGGTTCTCGACCTGGTCGGTCATCAGGGCCACCAGGGGTGTAACTACCATGCATAAGCCTTCCCTGCACAGGGCTGGCACCTGGAAACAAATGGACTTTCCCCCGCCGGTAGGCAAAAGGGCCAGGGTATCCTTACCTGCCAGTACTGAATTGATGATATCCTCCTGCAAAGGCCGGAAAGAATCATAGCCCCAGAATTTCTTCAATATTTCAGCAGGTGTGATTGCCATCAGTAATCGGGTAAGAGTTTAAAAAGGAAATTCCGGTTTATAAGCATGATCAGAATAATCAGGAAACAGGAAATACAACGTGATCAAAGTTAATGCAAATCATGAAAAGCGACCCTTTATTGTTAATAATTCGCAAAGAGAACTAACTTTGCGTTATGAGAATATTCCTGGTTGGTTATATGGGCTGCGGAAAGAGTACCTTGGGACGGCAACTCGCCCCGGCACTCGGCATAAGTTGGATTGACCTGGATGCTGAGTTCGAATCGAGATACAAGATCAGCATTTCCCATTTTTTCAACAAGTATGGAGAAGTTGCCTTCAGGAAACTGGAGCATAAACTTCTGACTGAGATTTCTGAAATCCCTGATATTGTAGTGTCAACAGGTGGCGGAACACCTTGTTATCACGACAACATGCAGTTAATGAACCACAACGGACTTACAATGTACCTGGTGGCGGAGCCTGATTTGCTGCTTTCGCGGATTGCGCTGGCCCCCTCGAAAAGGCCCCTATTCCAGCAGATGAAGGGAGCCGATTCACTGCTTCACATCCGGCAGCATCTCGAAAGCCGTGAGTTGCATTACAAGCTGGCAAAAATCACGATTGATGCTACAAAACCGGACCTTGACGAAGTAAAGAATCTCATTCAGAACTACCTGGATGACAGCCAAATCACTCGCTGAAATATTTCACCTACCAGGTCAATTCATAACTCAAGGCACTCAAAGTGCTCTGAGTACTCTAGGCACTATAAGAACTCTAGTCACTATAAGTACTCTAGTCACTCTAAGTACTCCAGAAACTCATAACTCCTAAACTAACCTTATTTCCTCAGCGATAAAAGCACCACATTCTCCACATGGTGAGTATGTGGAAACATATCCACGGGTTGCACAGCCGTAACCTCATATTTCTCCATCATGAGTGCAATATCGCGCGCCTGCGTTGCCGGGTTACAGCTTACATAGATCACTTTACGGGCTTCAATCTGCAGTATTTGTTTCACTACGTTTTCGTGCATGCCTGACCGAGGGGGATCGGTAATAATCACATCCGGGCGCCCGTTTTGTAAAACAAATTCGTCGTTCAGCACTTTAGCAAGGTCACCGGCATAGTATACCGTGTTGGCTATGCCATTTAAATCAGAATTGATGTGAGCATCATCGATGGCTGAAGGTACATACTCCACCCCAACAGCCTTTTTAACATAAGGAGCCACAAAATTGGTGATGGTCCCGGTGCCGCAGTACAAATCGTAAACGAGTTCATCTCCGTCGAAAGCTGCCAGGTCAAATGCCGTTTTATATAAATGGTAAGCCTGCAGGGGGTTGGTCTGAAAAAAGGAGACCGGGCCAATCCTGAATTGCAGCCTTTTTCCTCCTTCAACAGGAGCATCCATAAACTCGGTAATGAAAGGTTCGCCTTTCCATAACCGCATTTCCTGGTCGGTGATCACATCGTTTTGCTTGGTATTGACAACATAAATCAGGGATGTTACCTGGGGGAAACTTTCCGCAATAAAAGTCATCAGTTGGGCGATATCTTCTGGAGCTTCAAAAGCAAACACCACGATAACCATCCAGTCCCCGCCAAGGGTATTCCTGATCAACAGGTTACGCATAAACCCTTCATGGCTGCGGGCATTATAATATGTCCAGCCTTTTTGAAGTGTAAAATCCCTGACGGCCAGGCGGATGGCATTGGAGGGTTCCGGTTGGTGAAAACAGTGGTTTATATCGAGTACCCTGTCGAAAAGTGTGGGAATATGAAACCCAAGCCCGTTGCACTGGCGCTGATCATCGGGTAAAGCCATATCATCGGCATTAAGCCAACGCCGGTCCGAAAAAGTATATTCCAGTTTGTTCCTGTACCCGGTAGTGAGTGGTGAAGCCATGATAGGGAGTATGGCAGGGAAACTGAACTTGCCTATGCGCGTAAAATGATCGTCAACCTGTTTTTGCTTATATTTTAACTGTTGTTCATAGGACAGGTTTTGCCAGCGGCATCCGCCACAGGTTCCGAAATGCGCGCAAAAGGGCTCCACCCTGAGCTCACTGTAATGATGAAACTTAACAGCCTTGCCTTCGCAATAACTCTTGCGTTTCGAAATAACCTGTATATCAACAATATCCCCGGGAACACAGAAGGGAACAAAAACCACCATGTCATTTACCCTGGCCACGGCCTTGCCTTCGGCTCCGGCATCAAGAATGGTAACATTTTCAAAGAAAGGAAGCTGGCGACGGGGCATAATAAATTATTTGTGAATTTTGGATTTACGATTTATGTTGGGCCTGATGCGAAAAGCAGCTTTGCAATTAATTTATGCATGCCGGGAATCTGCCAGGCTGCCGCAAAGGTACAACGATTGTCGGTAAGGAAACAGGGTGCCCCCCCTGGTAATTGGAAATTTCGGTTCGCAGGCTATACTGAAAATAAAATACACCTAAAGCTATGTGTTTCGTAACTTTGGAGGGAAATTTATGGCTATGCTCAAAATATTTTCGCCTTTACAGGTTCGAAAAACTGATACCTATACTATTGAAAACGAACCCATTGCTTCCATTGACCTGATGGAACGAGCTGCATCTACCTGTATGGACTGGATGAATAAATTCCAGGATCTGAGCAGCAAAAACGTCTGGATATGTTGCGGCCCCGGGAATAACGGGGGCGACGGCCTCGCTTTGGCGCGCATGCTGCATCTGCGGGAGGTTTCGGTTACAGCTTTTATACCGGATAAAAATACAAGAAAATCTGAAGATTTCTCTGTTAACCTGGAGAGAGTCGAAACGTGTGGTGTCATGTTGCAGGAATATGAATCTTTCCAGGCCGGCCTGGTGTCAGAAAATACACTGATCGTTGATGCACTTTTTGGATCAGGCCTGTCGAAACCGCTGGCAGGTATGTATAAAGAACTGGCCGGAAGGATCAATAAAAGCAGTTGCATTACCATAGCCATCGATATCCCCTCAGGGCTCTATGCAGACAAACCGGTTGATCTGCTTAAAGATACAGTCGTAAAGGCTGATTATACACTTAGCTTTCAGTTCCCCAAACTCTCGTTCCTGTTTCCTGAAAGCGAATATCTTTGCGGCGACTGGCAGGTATTACCCATAGGTCTGCACCCGGATATTATAAATAGCGAGCCTTGCCGGGATTTCGTACTTGAATACGCCGACGCAAAGGGAATACTGAAACCAAGGTCCCGCTTTTCACATAAGGGAAGCTTCGGGCATGCGCTCTTGATGGGTGGCAGTAAAGGAAAGATTGGGGCAACTGTCCTGATGGGGAAAGCCTGTCTCCATTCGGGTGCCGGGCTGGTTACAGTGCATTTGCCAAACTGCGGCTACAGCATCATTCAATCAGCGGTACCAGAGATAATGGCATCGGTTGATCCCGGGGAAGAGGAATGCTCTCTCCTGCCCCGCCTGGATGCCTATTCGGCCCTTGCTGCAGGTCCCGGGCTTGGAACCGGAAAAAGTGCTTCCGGGATGCTAAAACAGCTTATTCAGCAGGCTGTTGTTCCCCTTTGCCTTGACGCTGATGCGTTGAATATTTTATCAGAAAACAAGACCTGGCTGGCTTTCCTGCCAAAAGGCACGGTTCTTACACCACATCCGGGTGAATTTGCCAGGTTGGCGGGAAAAACATCCAATAGCTTCGACCGGCTGGAAACGCTGAGAACGATGTGCGTTAAATACAGCCTGAACATTGTTCTGAAAGGTGCGTACACGGTTGTTTGCTCCCCTTTGGGCAACTGTTATTTCAACACTACCGGGAACCCGGGAATGGCAACCGGGGGAAGTGGCGACGTACTTACGGGTCTGATCACCGGCTTACTGGCCCAGGGATATAACACTACAGAGGCCTGCATACTTGGAGTGTACCTGCATGGTCTTGCTGGAGATCTCGCTGCAGAACAAACTGGTGCAGAAGCGCTCGTTGCTGGCAACATAATTGAAAACCTCGGAAAAGCGTTTATGGAGGTATATTAAGTGGGGAGAATTATGTTTCATAGTAGCTGTATCAAACTACAATATTTTTTTTTGCAACAGGAAGTAAAAAAATGAATGATTCCAATGTCTTTCCGGGGCTGAGTTGAACCGGTAAATCATATCAAATCTAATAAATAAGCGCTAATGACCCTTAAACCAACAGGCAATACCTCTAAAGCAAAAGCAAATACCATATTTAAAGTTACGGAGCCAATAGGACTACTTAAGTTCCTGATCCTGAATTTACCGGGGAAAAGCAGAAATACAGTAAAATCGCTGTTGGCACACCGACAGGTATGGGTCGGGAAGCAGATTGAAACCCAGTTTGATTTCCCTTTACTTGCAGGTAATGAGGTCTCCGTGAGCGCTGAAAGACCTGCCGAGGAAACCAGGTACCGGGGGCTGCGGATATTGTTTGAAGATTCATCGGTAATTGTGATCGAGAAGGAAGCGGGGCTGCTTTCAATTGCCAGTGCGAAAGATTCCATTCACACCGCATATAGCATACTGAGTAATCATGTGAAACTCGAAAATCCCCAGAACAGGATATTCATCGTTCACCGCCTCGATCGCGATACTTCGGGGGTGATGATGTTTGCCAAAAGCGAAAAGGTGCAGACTATACTTCAGAAGGACTGGCAGGAAAACGTTTCGGAACGCACTTATGTCGCCATTGTGGAAGGCCGGGTTGAAAATGATAAAGAAACAATACGTTCATTTTTAAAGGAAAACAAAGCCATGATAGTGTATTCGACCATGGATTCCGAGAATGGGGATGAGGCTATCACCCATTACAAGGTTCTGAAGAGGAAAGAACAGTATTCCCTGCTCGAAGTGGAGCTTGAAACCGGCAGGAAGAACCAGATAAGGGTGCACATGAAAGATATAGGACACAGCGTGGTGGGAGATGAGAAATACGGATCAAAAACCGATTCTCTGGGCCGTATGGGTCTTCACGCCAGGGTACTGGCATTCAAACACCCGCTTACAGGGAAAACCTGCCGCTTCGAGACAGCAATTCCTGCCAGGTTTTCAAGACTAATGGAAGGTTAAATCCCGCTATAGTAAGGATTTATATCTGAATAATCATGGTATGCACTGTAGCTTACAAGGCTGCTTCTTCTTCGAGCAAAACTGCCTCTAATTCCCCTTCATTCCGTAGGTTGTCGATGATAAACAACTGGCGTTCGGGCGTATTGCTTCCCATATAAAACGACAATACGGCATCAATTTCCGAAAGGTGTTTCAGTATTACGGGATCGAGCCGCATGGATGAACCAATAAAATGGCGGAACTCGTCCGGGGAAATCTCACCAAGCCCTTTGAAACGTGTAATTTCCGGGTTGGGACCCAGTTCGGCGAGCGCTGCCTGGCGTTCCTGTTCCGAGTAACAATAAGTGGTCTTTTTTTTATTCCGCACCCTGAAGAGCGGCGTCTGAAG
>JBAXXB010000061.1:0-18373 GCA_037128115.1 Bacteroidota bacterium | reverse complement strand
AATAACTACAAACAGGAAGGGATCGTTCGGAAGTCAGATTTTGAAAGGACTTCGGTGAGATTAAATATGGATATGAATTTAAAGAAATGGCTAAAACTTGGTGAAAACCTATCGGTTGAATCAGGCATGAATCATTCGATAAATGAAGCAGATGAATGGAGCGCTATCTTAATACAGGCTGTTGCCATTGATCCTGTTACACCTGTGTATCTTCCCGATGGGAAATTTGCCCCATCGGATTACGTGGATATGAATAATCCTGTTGCGCATCTCGATCGGACAAAAAATGAGAGCAAGAATCTCAGGATAACAGGGAACGTATATGGTGACCTGGCGATAATGAAAGGCCTCACATTCAGATCAAACCTGGGATTAAGTTATAATTTCGGAAATGATTATGATTTTAATCCTACCTTCTTTATATCAGGCGCTGAAAGCAATGCTGTAAGTGCTGTTTACCGGGGCAGTAATCAGGAAAGAGCCTGGAACTGGTCGAATTTCCTTACCTATTCGAAGAAATTTAAATCGAACGACCTGCAATTTATGGCAGGTGTTGAGTCATCGGACGATTATAGTGAATGGTTCTCAACCAGGTCAACCCGTTTGCTTAAAGAATTCTCGCACCTTATTTTTATAAGTAATGCCACCAACCCGAATTCAACTTCATCGGGCTTAATGAGCGAAATAAAAATGTTTTCCGAATATGGCCGATTTAACTACTCGTTCGAAAACAAATACTTGTTCACTGCTAATATCCGGAGAGATGGTTCTTCCGTTTTCGGTCCTGATCACCGTTACGGCATTTTCCCATCGTTTTCGGCAGGTTGGAAGCTGAACGAAGAAAATTTCCTAAAAGGCAATACTTTGCTTAGCAACCTGAAATTAAGAGCGGGCTGGGGCCAAATCGGAAACGATAAAATTCCGCCCTATGGCTATTCAACCCTGGCCACTTCAGGATTTCGCTATAGTTTCAATGGTGTGATCATCGACGGGATTTCTTTCCCCGGTGAAGGGAATCCCGATTTGCACTGGGAAACCACCACCACCACCAATATAGGAATTGATGCAGGTTTATGGCACAACAAGCTAACCTTAACCATGGAGTATTATTTGAAAAATACTACAGATATGCTCCTGGATGCGCCCATTCTGGCATCTGTTGGTATGCAATATAACCCCTGGGTAAACATTGGAAGCATGAAAAATAACGGATTCGAGATGGAGCTGAACTTTACTGATAATATTGGTGATTTCAACTATAACGTAGGCTTGAATTTTTCGACCTTCACCAACGAAGTTACAAACCTAGGATCACAGGCAGCCATACTTTCGGCTCCCTTACGCAATAATGGTTATGTGACACGTACCATGGTCGGGTCTCCGATTGCTCAGTTCTGGGGATATAAAACCGAAGGATTGTTTCAGACACAAGCTGAAGTTAATGCCTGGGTTGATCCTAAGGGCGAATTATTGCAACCCAATGCAGGCCCTGGTGATATACGCTATGCAAAAGGCAGCGATGGGAATCTTTATTACGGAATAATAGGAAACCCTCTACCCGATTTTACTTACGGACTTAACTTGAACATGAGTTATAAGAATTTCGACATTATCGCTTTTATCCAGGGAGTTTCGGGAAACGATGTATTTAATGGCACCAAGGTATATACCGACAGGCCTGATGCAACCCATAATATGAGTGTAAGGATGCTCAACCGATGGACAGGTGAAGGAACCACCAACGATGCGCATTTCCCGCGGCTTAATGCTGCCGATGCGAATAACCTCGCTTTTTCTGACAGGTATGTAGAAAACGGGTCTTATACACGCCTCAAGAATCTTCAGATCGGGTACACATTACCAGAAGGGATCAGCAAATCGCTGAAGATTACAAAGCTGAGAATTTATGTAGGAGCTACAAACCTAATCACTCTAACCAAGTATACTGGCTTTGATCCCGAAATCGGCACAGGGTATTATGGTTCGCTCGACCTGGGTGTTGACAGGGCATTTTATCCGCAACCCCGGACTTTTATTGCCGGATTGAACCTGACTTTCTAACCTAAGAAACTGACAGCCATGAAAAAGAAAATATTTAAAATCATATTAATATCCTTTGCACTGGTATTCATAAATGTATCATGTGCCAAAGATTTTCTCGATACCAAATCACCCAATGTTGCTCTCAACGACTTTTTTACTTCCGAAGACGATGCAAATGAAGCCTTAACGGCCTGTTACGATGTAATGGGCTGGGATGCCGATAATTTTTTTCCGTATTGGCTGGGTGATATACTTGGCCACGACTCCTGGAAAGGAGGGGAAGGTGCCGGTGATCAACCCTGGATGGAGCCACTGCTCAAATTCCAGTACGATGCAAATATCGCAGAGCTAAATACACCTTACCGTCAGTATTACATCGCTATTAACCGCTGCAACCGTGTGATCGAAAAAGTTCCGCTGATGACCGATGATATGATAGCGCCTTCCAAAAGAGAAATCGTGGTAGCCCAGGCAAAATTTGTAAGAGGATACTTCTACTTTGAACTGGTGAAATTGTTCGGCGAAGTGCCGTTGGTAACTACAAACCTTACTGCCGGTCATTATGATATTCCAAAAGCAACTTCGGCCGAATTATGGACACAGATTGAAAAAGATTTCAGCGATGCCGCTAATGTTTTGCCAAGGAAAAGCGAACAGGATGCCAGCGAACTGGGACGGGCAACAAAAGGAGCCGCTGAGGCATTTTTATGCAAGGCTTATATTTATGAGAAGAAATGGACTGAAGCTCTTTCCCTAGCAAATGTTATTATCGGATCCGGGGAATATCACCTGGAAACTAATTATACTGACATCTGGAACCTGGATCATGAAAATGGCACTGAATCGGTGTTTGAAATTCAATTTACCTCTTCAGGCACTGGTGATTGGGGCGACGATAACGAAGGAAATGAATTCGTTATTTTCACACGAAGCAGAAACAATGGCGATGGATGGGGTTTCAACTGCCCGACACAGGAATTTGTAAGCGAGTTTGAAGCAGGCGACCTCCGCCGTGACGCCACCATTATTGATAATGGCGAAATATTATGGCCTGGAACACCCGATGAAACAGTTGCTGATAATTCGTCACCTACATGCGTTGACGGGTACCATTCGCAGAAATACCAACTGCCTCCTAGCCAATGGGGCGATATGAGTGATGATCCCAACAACTGGATAGTGATCCGTTATGCCGAAATACTGCTTTGGGCTGCCGAAGCCGCCGCACATACCGGTGGCGACTGGAACTCATACCTGCAACAGGTTCGTGATCGCGTCGGGATGCCCGGAACAACCATTTCAAATCCGTTACAAGCTGTTTATCACGAACGTCGTGTAGAACTGGGTATGGAAGGACAACGCTTGTGGGACATAATTCGTGAAGGAAGTGGAACTGAAGTTCTTGGCAAATATGGGTATGTCGAAGGCGTAAATAACCACTATCCGATACCTCAGTCTCAGATTGATCTAAGTGATGGTGTACTTGTGAACTAACAACACATTAGTATTCGCAGAAATCACATCATTAGATTTACATCTACACAGCAATTTTCAAAACCCCTTGTCAATTCAGGCAAGGGGTTTTACCATTTCGTGCAACAGGAGCGCTTATCGGATAAATCCAATGGCAGTATTATCTTTATTGAATCAGGAACTAATAAAACCAGCCAATAGGTAAGAGGAAAAAGTTTCATTCTTGCAAGAGCATATAAATTACACATTTCATCTCTTTTTAGCCAATACACGTCAATTTCCCCTTTCAAATCAATAACTTCATTTTCAATTTTGGTTTAACCAAATTTACCAGATAGATTTTAGTAGGAATTCACCTATAAATATAATATATTCGAATCGTTCATACTTGGATTTGCGCAAATCGAAGAATATAATACGCAAATCAGTACATCCTTACATTGTTATTTATATATCTTTGACTTACCAACACCGGTAAGTATCCATCTCCATATTTTGGATAAATCCAGCAGCCTGCTGAATATTTGTTTTACCCCCGAAAAACCTCAATCTGAAACCCAAATAGCATGACTAACTAAAACCCAAACCCATGAAAAAAAAGTTACCAATTAAGCTCGTACCAATCCTGAAGAGTAAGACGCTCTACCTTATTGCGTTTTTATTGCTGGTTGCACAATCTGTACTTTTGGCCCAAAACATCACGGTAAAAGGCACGGTAAAATCAAACGACGGTACAACCATGCCTGGTGTAAGTGTTGTTTTAAAAGGAACAACCACCGGCACTACCACTGGTCCTGACGGTAAATTTTTCGTTTCCGTACCTGCGGCCGGAACCCTTGTATTTTCATTTATCGGTTTCGAACCTACGGAAGTAGCCGTTACAGGTAAAACCCAGGTAGATGTTTCCCTTAAGGAGTCAGCGACGAACCTTTCGGAAGTAGTAGTCATGGGTTATGGCACCCAGAAGAAAAAAGATGTAACAGGTGCTGTAGCGACCGTTTCGTCAAAAGAATTCAAAGACAGGCCTAACACCCAGTTTGGCAATGCTCTCGAAGGTAAGGTAGCTGGTGTTCAGATAGTAAGGCCTTCAGGACAGCCACAGGCAGGTTTTTCCATCAGGGTGCGCGGCACTTCAACCATCACAGCGGGCAGCGAGCCATTATATATCGTCGACGGGGTTCCTTCAACCTCAATCAATGAGATAAGCCCATCGGACATTGAGAGTATGACAATTTTAAAAGATGCTTCAGCCGCATCCATATATGGCGCTTCCGGCTCCAACGGGGTTGTGCTTATTACAACCAAACGCGGAGGCAACCAGAAAACCAAAGTTACTTTCGATACCTACGTGGGAGCGTCAAAAGTCTGGCGGAACCTCGATGTGCTCAATGCAGAACAATATAAAGCACTATGCACTGAAATGGGGAAAACAACTGACTGGAGCCTCTACACAGCTAACAACAACTGGCAGAACCAGGCTTTCAGAACAGGATATTCGCAGAGCTACCAGTTAGGAGTGAGCGGAGGTAACGCAAATACCAATTACTACATCTCCGGATCATGGATGAAACAGCAAGGTATTGAGATAACCAATGAAGTTGCACGGTATAATTTTAAGACGAACCTGGATCATATAGTAAATAAAGTCTTAAAAGTCGGGACAAGTATTTCCTATAATCGGTGGAGAGACGTTTCAGTAAATGAAACAGGCCGGTGGGGAGCTATTAACAGTTTAATAACCGGGGCACCGGTAACTGATGTGTATAATGCCGACGGTACCTTTACTACCAATCCATTTATTCCTGACCTGGAAAACCCTATTGGCCTGCTGCTTGCCAATGAACATGCATTTGTAAATTCCCGTTTCCTGGGCAATGTTTACGCCGAAATCAGCCCTATCCAGGACTTAAAATTCAGGACCATGTTCGGGTATGAACAGCTCAATGGCACTTATACCGATTGGGTAGATCCCTACAAAAGTGTTGCGGGCCGTAATTACCAGGGTTTAGCTAACCTGAACACGAATCAGAAAATTTACTGGATTTCGGAAAACACATTAACCTACAATAAACTGATTGAAAAACACAGCCTGACCGCCTTGGCCGGTTTTGTGGCTTCCGAAACGGACTATAATTCATCGGATATAAATGCAAGAGGATTTGGCGGATCAGCCATACAAACGGTGAATGGCGGATCAACCCGAACTGTGATCGCCGGGTCATCCCAACGCCGCAATGCAGCCTTTCTTAGCCGTGTGAACTATGGCTATGATGACAGGTACCTTCTAACTGCCAATTTCAGGGCTGATGCATCAACCGTATTCTCGGCAACCAGCAATGTATGGGGCTATTTCCCTTCATTTTCAGCAGGATGGAGAATTTCGAAAGAGAAATTCTTTACCGGGATCGGATTTATCAACGACATGAAAATCAGGGCTGGTTACGGTGAAGTAGGAAACGACCAGGTCGGTGATTACGCCTCTTATGGACTGGTGAGCGCCGGATCCATTTATACCTACGGGGGCAATGTTGTTCCTGGCACATCGCCCACAACACTTGAGAACAAGAACTTAAAATGGGAAACTACTAAACAAACCAACTTTGGTATTGACATTGCCTTCCTTGACAACCGCGTTCTTTTCACTACCGATTATTATATCAAGAGAACAACAGATATGCTGCTTAACAGGCCTATACCGGCAAGTGTCGGGTTGCCAGGCAGTACTGCAACTAAGAATATAGGGGAAATGGAAAACAAGGGTTTTGAATTCCAGGTAACGAGCCATAATCTCAGCAACGATAATGAGTTAAAATGGACTACCGATTTTAATATTTCCTTCAATAAGAGTAAAATTATCAGCCTTGATGGGGGCACTATCAAAGTCGCCAATATTTCCGACAGGGGAACTGTAGCAATTGCACAGGAAGGCCAGCCATTGGGCTTATTCTATGGGTATATCTTCGATGGAGTGGATCCAGCAACCGGAAATTCTATTTATCGCGACCTGGATAAAGATGGAGCATTAAGCGATGGCGATAAGACCATAATTGGTAATGCGAATCCTAAATACACTTTTGGTTTAACCAACACATTGACTTACAATGGTTTTAGCTTCAGTTTCTTCATACAGGGTGTTCAGGGCAACCAGATATTCAATGCATCCCGCATCGAAACCGAAGGCATGAGTTTAGAAGCCAACCAGCTTGCTACTGTTGCGAATCGCTGGACTACTCCTGGACAAGTGACCAATATGCCGAGAGCTACCTATGGCGATTTTACGAATTCCCTTATTTCGTCCCGCTTCGTTGAAGACGGATCTTTCGTAAGGGTAAAATCACTTTCGCTGGGATATGAACTTCCTAAAGAGTTAATCAGCAGGATGAACATGAGCCGTGTATACGTGTATGTAAGCAGTGAAAACCTGCTGACCTTTACGAAATACTCTGGATTCGATCCGGAAGTAAGTGTATATAACTTGAGTGGATTCAGCAACTCGGAGAAGAATATTGCCCCCGGAGTTGATTACGGCACCTACCCGCAATCGAGGGAATTCCTGGTTGGACTGAATGTTACTTTTTAATAAACATAACAAATCATAGATATGAAAAAGATATTCAAAACAACGGTGCTTATTGGCAGCATATTGCTGATGACCGCACTCTTTTCGTGCAAGAAATTCCTGGACATTAAACCCCAATCGGATTTAACAACCGGCAATGCCTATAATTCGGCACAGGACCTCCAAAACGCCGTAAACGGTGCTTACAGGGCATTTTACTACGAATACTACCAGTGGGTGAATGTTTTGCTTGGCGATATGCGTGCCGATAACTCCTATATAGGGGGTAGCGGTGATCCTCCTTTGGCTGAAATTGATAATGTTGACATAGCGGTTGCCAATGCCCCGAATTACAATAACTGGTCGCAGCTCTACATCGGCATTGGTCGTTGTAATGTGATACTGGATAAAGTCAACTCGGTTAATGATCCTGCCCTGGATGTGAATAAGCTCAGGGAGCAGATTATAGGCCAGGCCAGTTTTCTCAGGGCATTTCACTATTTCCAGCTGGTAAAATTATGGGGTGGAGTTCCCATTGAACTCAATTCCAATAGTGCCGATCCATCCAAAACCAATCTTCCACGCTCCAGTGAAAAAGAAGTTTATGACCAGATTGTAAAAGATCTCGAAGTGGCAGTCGCCGATTTGCCCGACAGTTACGGAAGCGATGAAACTGTGAACAAGGTAAAAGCCACAAAAGGCTCAGCAAATGCATTGCTGGCTAAGGTATGGGCTCAGCGAAGCGATCGTGACTATACTAAAGTACTACACTATTGTAATGAGGTGATCACCAGCCCGGCAGGTTATGCACTCATGGCTAATTATGCCGACTTGTTTGATGGCAGCCACTACTCCAATTCAGAATCTATACTCGAAATAGCCTTTGTTGGTGGAAATTGGGATGTTTCGAACTGGGGAGTTGAATTATTCCTGGGCCTTGATGATGGCTGGCAGAAGTATTGTGTACCATCCAAAGATCTAGTTGCCGCATATAACAATGCTGGTGATAACCTGAGGAAAGACGCAAATATTACTTTTGTAAGCAACACCGGTTGGATTGATGAGAACTGGAATCCCTGTGGCGACAATACTGTTGCGGTACCTTTTAACTACAAGCAGAAACATCCGGATGGATGGAACAGCGGCGACCGTCCTTACCTGCTCAGGTTAGGGGATATAATATTGTTGAAAGCTGAAGCTCAGAACGAAACCGGCGATATAGCCGGAGCCTTGGCTACCCTAAACATAATTCGCAACCGTGCTGCCTTACCCAATGCCACATCGTCGTCGAAAGAAGACCTGAGAAGTAAAATCCTGCTTGAACGCAGGCTGGAACTGGCCTTTGAAGCACACCGCTGGGATGACCTCGTTCGTATGGGAGTATGTTCGGACGTGATGAACAACTTGCAGGAATTCAAATATACGTGTGAAGGTGGAAGTGCCAGTGCACCTATCAAGATCAACTATAATGTGACCCAGGAAAAATGGTTGTGCCCGATTCCACAACTGGAAAGGGATGCAAACCCAAATCTTACCCAAAATCCCGGTTATCAATAGGAAATGTTGCAGTTCTATGGGAAAAGTGTGTTACTTTTTTCATAAGCACAAATCTGTTTACTTACTTATTTTGACGCTCTGATTCTCGTTTTACAATGTTTGCAGGGTGTTTCATCCCATAGATATTACTCTAGCCAGCCAGCTTACCCGTAAGGGTAGGCTGGTTTATTTAGTCTATATTCATATGTGTTTGTCATACTGCGTTTTACCAACAATATTCATACGTTCAGAAACCTGCCAATTCGCCGTATTGATCCCGTTTGTTCATTTCATCTAAAATTCCCAAAATTGAAATTAATGAACTCATTGTGCTGTAACTATTGAGTGTCTAGAGTTTAAAATGTCTAAATTTCCTGGTTAATTTGATTTGCTGTATTTTAATATACTTAGTCAAAAAGGGTTTGAAGGTTTATTCAGTTTTAGGAATCAATGATAGCGATAATTTGCTAAATTTTATGGAACAATGGCGTTAGTGGTATTAACTATAGGCACTTTAGGCAATCAAGGCACTTTAAGTTCTTTCAAAGCATCACTACTTTAATAGGTTGAATAGTTACATTGCGAATTATTCGTAACTTTCTAGCCTTAAATTTACGCCCGGATAACTGTTAAATAACGAAATAATGAAAACCAATCTGTTTCTACTCACCTTAATGCTTATGCTAATGTTTACAGGGTGCTTTGTGAAAGCACAAAAAGTATTGACTAAAGAAGAAAAAGCTGATTACGACCGAATAACAACGGATTGGCCCAACCTGGCACGTTACCGGGATGAAAACTCCAAACTAGGTCTTCCAGGGGTCAACGAGAAAAGAGTGGTGTTTATGGGCAACTCAATTACCCAAGGATGGAAAGAAACAGACCCGGCTTTTTTTACTGAAAACCCTTTTGTTGACAGGGGCATCAGCGGGCAGACCACGCCACAGATGCTTATACGGTTCCGTGCCGATGTAATCGACCTGAAACCCGCGGTTGTGGTTATTTTAGCAGGAATAAACGATATAGCCGGCAATACCGGGCCCTCCACCCTGGAGATGGTCGAAAACAATATTGCATCCATGGCTGATCTGGCGAAAGCTAACGGAATAAAAACTGTTCTCAGCTCGATTTTGCCTGCCTATGATTTCCCGTGGAATCCAGGTGTTTACCCAGCCGAAAAAATCGCCATCCTGAACGAATGGATAAAAAAATATGCCTCCGACAATGGCTTTGTATACCTCGACTATTATTCCTCCATGGTGGATGAAAGAAAAGGATTAAAATCTCTGTACTCCATGGATGGAGTGCATCCAAACATTCAGGGGTATAAGGTTATGGAACCCCTGGCCAGGCAGGCTATAGAAAATGCCTTGAAAAATAAATAAACTGCTCTGCGGCAAATCCCGGTCACACTCTTCTCAATTAGCTTACTGAGCAGGTAAAATGGCTTACTTTTGCAATACACTTTCCTCACACAACTCCTCTTCGCCCTCTGCTTTATCGCCTTTTCCCCTGTACCCGAAAGCCAAAACCCCAAAACACACTCCATGAAACTCTACCTTATTCCTACTCCGATCGGTAATCTCGAGGATATCACCCTCAGGGCACTGAGAATACTCAAGGAAGTGGATATCATACTGGCCGAAGATACACGGACCTCTTCAAAATTATTGCGCCATTACGACATTGACAAAAAAGTGCTGGCCCATCACCAGTTCAATGAGCATAAGATGGCTGAGAGCCTGATACGCCAGATATCCCAGGGCACGACCATGGCATTGATTTCGGATGCCGGAACTCCGGGCATTTCGGATCCCGGCTTTTTGCTTACACGAGCCTGTATACAGGCAGGCATAGCCGTCGAATGCCTGCCCGGTCCTACCGCATTCGTTCCTGCACTTGTGAATTCCGGCTTACCCTGCGATCGTTTCCTTTTCGAAGGATTCCTGCCTCACAAAAAAGGCAGGCAGACCAGGCTGAGAGAACTGACCAGGCAGGCCTATACGTTTATTCTTTACGAATCACCATTCCGCCTGGTGAAAAGTCTTGAACAACTGGCCGAGCACCTGGGAGCCGACAGGCAGGCCAGTGTTTCGCGTGAGCTCACAAAAATTTACGAGGAAAACCGCCGCGGGACATTAACCGAACTGGCCCAATGGTATAAAGCACATCCTCCGAAAGGTGAAATTGTGCTGGTTGTAGCCGGGAATTCAGGAAATGTAACCGAAATACCAGATATAGAGGAACATGAGGAACATGAGGAAAACGAGGAAGAATGAAATATTGTTATGATTACCCCCGCCCGGCAGTAACCGCTGATATATTTATTATTAAAACAATTCATAACCAGCATTTTGTACTTTTAATTGAGCGCAAATACCCCCCTTTTGAAGGAATGTGGGCCTTGCCCGGAGGATTCCTGGAGATGGATGAAACGCTGGAAGCAGCCGCTCTGCGCGAACTAAAAGAAGAAACCGGAATCACGGGTGTTCACCTGGAACAATTTCATACGTTCAGCAAAGTGAACCGCGATCCGCGCCACAGGACCATAACCACCGTGTTTCTAGGGTATGCCGCCGAAATGGCCCTGGAACCACAGGCTGGTGATGATGCATCGAAAGCACAGTGGTTTGCGATGAACGAAATGCCTCCCCTGGCCTTTGATCACGGGGAAGTGGTCGAAATGGTAAAAAAGAAGCTTTCGGACTTTACATCACCTTGATCATGGCGCTGACAACCTGATTGGCCCCATCGGCAATATCTAAAATGCTGGCATCCAACATATAACAAGGAGTCGAAAACACCTTATACTTTTTGTCAAAAATCACTTGTCCGTGTGTAGTGGTTTTATGTTTTGCCCCCATCTTCTCAACTGCTTCCGCTGTAAGGGGGTCATTTCCAATAGTGATTTCAACATCCCCCAAAACTTTTGCCAGGATAACCGGCGATATGCAGAGCGCACCAATTGGTTTACGCAGGCTAACAGCTTCGCGGATCACCTCGGTCACCTGCGGATTTACCTCGCAGTTAGCACCCTTAAAAGCGAAAGTGCACAGATTTTTAGCTACTCCAAAGCCTCCTGGAAACAGGACTGCATCGAATTCCCGCATGTTTAGAGCATCAAGTGCTTTTATCTTTCCCCTGGCTATACGGGCACTTTCGACCAATACGTTGCGGGTTTCCGGCATTTCGGCCCCCGTTACATGGTTGATCACATGATGCTGGGCAATATCCGGGGCAAAAATCTGGTATTCAGCGCCATTGTTCTTTACGGCAAACATTGTCATCACCGCTTCGTGGATTTCAGCTCCGTCGGAAACGCCGCATCCGGCTAAAATAATCGCAAATTTTTTCATGGTCCGGAATATTTAAAAGTATAAAATTAAGGAAAATCAGCCTGAAATGTTACTTAAGTTTCCAGCGATTTTAAAATAAATATTTTGCGGTTTATTGTAATTTTACTGCACGGTTTCCTAACCAAATCACAGCCTCTGATTTAGAATGCTTTTATCCAAAATTGAACTCCTGTAATAAAATAGTTGTTCACTCTTCGTATAGATTAAACCCCATTGATTTAACTCCTTACAGTTCTTTCACTTCAAATCCCCAACCCCTAAACCTTAAACCCCAACCCCTAAAAACCTATCCATGTGTGGTCGTTTTTCACTCACCGTAAACGAAGCAGAACTGAACCTGAGGTTTGAGCTCGAAGGTGGAGATGCACCCTATGTGCCCCGTTACAATGGCTCCCCCACCCAGTTGATGGCTGTAATCACAGGTGAAAATCCGCTAAAATTCAGCTTTCACCGCTGGGGCCTCATTCCGTCCTGGGCCAAAGATATATCTATAGGCAGTAAAATGATTAATGCCCGGGCCGAAACCATTGCCGAAAAGGCCTCTTTTCGTTCCCTTATATATACGAAACGCTGCCTGGTGCCGGCCGATGGGTTCTACGAATGGCAGCAGGATGCGGGCAAACAGCCCTACCGTATTTTCATGAAAGATCTTCCTGTTTTTGCCATGGCCGGGCTGTGGGAACGCTGGAAATCGCCGGAAGGCATCATTATCAGTTCCTTCAACATTATTACTACCAAAGCTAATTCATTTATGATGCCCATCCATAACCGGATGCCGGTAATACTCAACCCCAAAGATGAGCACACCTGGTTGGCAGGCAAAAATCAACATGAAATTCTTTCCCTGCTCAGGCCATGCCCTCCGGAAGAGATGGATGCTTACCCGGTTTCGAAACTGGTGAATTCACCACATAACGACAGCAGGGAGGTTTGGGCGAGAGCAGCAGTTTGATATTTATAAAATTAAATCCCAACATGGAGTGGATTCGTCCTTGTACAGGATAATTTTATGAACCTGTCCACCAGACAGTTGTTTTTAAATCTAAAGCAAGACAAACTCTTTGACCGACAGCATATTTTAGATTGCCAGCAGGCTGCATCCCCTTATATCGCTGTTATCAAAACGGCCAAGTACTTCAAAACTTCCGTCTTCGAAAACCCGGCCAAGATCCTGGGTGGCAATAAACGAACAGGAATGAATATTTGCAAAATCAATAATATTGATACCACCCGTTCGCCCGGTTTCCAGGTAACTGAGGGGATCGTTGGTATCGGCAATCATCACCTTCATCCAAGGTGGACAGCGGAAAATGCCTTCACCTGTTGACCAGGCCTGCGAAAGCAATTCAGTCATTCCATACTCCGATTGAATTTTATCCACACCGAAGCCATTCCGCAATTGTTCGTGCAACTCCATACGGGTGAGCTCTTTACGTCGCCCTTTCATGCCGCCTGTTTCAATGATTATCGCATCCGGAATATGTACGGGGAAATTCGCGGCCATGTCGAGAAGGGCAAAAGTCACTCCTATAAGAATGATTTTCAGGCCAAGGCGTTGTGCTTCCATGAGTTGCTGTTGCAAGACTTCCAATTCGTTCAGGTAAAAGCCGCCCATCTGCCGGTTTGACTGCAGCAATATTTTTTCGACCATATACACAAGCGATGAGTTGTTCCGCTCGAGATATGACGGCAGTAAAGCAAAAACCGCGTACTGCGACAAATCGCCGTAAAAAAGCTGTAGGCCTTTGGTGAAACTCTCCTGGTATAGCCCGGAATCGGTTACATAATGCCTGCTGTTTTCCATTCCGGTAGTTCCGCTGCTTTCGAAAACAAGTTCTTCGGGTGCCTCTCCCGAGACGATTTTATGTGTCTTAAAGAAATTAACCGGCAGAAAAGGTATCTGGGTCACATGGTGTACCTTGCTCTCGTTCAAGCCTAAGGCACTGGCAAAGCGGTTATAAATTTTATTATTCTTATACTGGTACCGAAATAAACTGCGCGCAATGTCGTTAAACTCATCAAGACTCTGCAGATTAAAGATACTATGTTTAAATGCTGTGAAGCCCATACCGGAAATTTTGTAATTTTATGCCTTGCTAAATACACAATGAAATTCTTTGCAAAGATAGGTCTTATCCTCATAGTTCCACTTAGTTCAGGGCTTACAGGATGTATTAAAGAACAGCAATACCCGGTTCAGCCGCATATTGAATTCGGGAGTTTTGCTACTTCAAAGGATATCAACGGAAAGGATTCGCTGGGGGCCGTCACAATTTCGTATACTGACGGGGATGGAGATATAGGGTTATACTCCTGGGATACTGTTGAACCCCGTAAGTATAATTTCTACCTGAAGTTCCTGCAATATGTCAACAAACAGCTGGTGGAAGTGAAACCCGTGGATTCCAGCCTGACATTTAACTCCCGCATTCCCATTCTTACGCCTTCAGGCCGTAATAAGAATATTAAAGGCAATATCACTATGGCGCTGCAACTGTACTTTGCGAGGCAACTTCTGCTCACTGATACTATTGCTTTCGAAATCTATATTAAGGACAGGGCCCTGAATGAGAGCAATTTAGTTGAAACCCCAATGTTTATTATAAGTAAATAATTCCACGTCCTTCAGGTTTATCGGATCAGATATTCCTGCGATTTGCACTTCTTTATCAGGAAATGAAAAAAAAAAGCCTTTATATTATCCGGGCACTTAAAATACTGCTAATCTTTTCAGGCGTCGTATTCCTGTCTTTATGTATTCTTGCATTCACCAAACTTCCATTCCGGGCATATTATAACCTTGGAACCAGCAGCAGCAAAATCACCAGATCACCGGTAACCATTGTTCTCCTGAGCGGCAGCGGCATTCCTAGCGAAAGCGGCCTGATACGGGCCTATTATACGGCTATCCTGGCTAAGACGTACCCTGAGGCAAAGATCATGATTTCCATACCAGGCAGCCTGACCGATAGCATAAGCACCTGCATGTTGACGGTCAAAGAACTGACAATCAGGGGTATTACTAAAGATCGCCTGGAATTTGAAAATACAGGCAGGAATACCCGTGAGCAAGCACTTAAACTGGCAGCCGGCAAAACAGAGGAACAGCTTAGCCAACCGCTTACCATAGTCTCCGCACCTGAACATATGAAGCGGGCCATCCTGGCTTTCAGGAAAGTCGGCTTTAAAACGGTAAGCGGGTTGCCCACTTTCGGGAACTCACTCGACACTGATCTTTCATACAACGACATTGACCTGAAGGGAAATAATTTTGTGCCTTCTATCGGAAACAACCTGCAGATCCGTTACCAGTTCTGGACACAACTCAAACTGGAAGTATTAACGGCACATGAGTATTTTGCGCTGGCATTCTATAAACTAAAAGGGTGGATTTAACAGCATTGGGCACCAACATTCAATAGGCTATATTACACACATACAGCATGTTAGTTCCACCAATCCTAAACCCTGGGTCCACCAGAATATTAAGTTTACTTTAAGTCAAAGGTACCTGGGTAGTTCTGAATCCAATCAGAATATCCTTCTCACATCCAACATGGATGACAGCCATTGGTGCCTCCCGAAAAATTTCGCCATCCTCCTTACATTTATTAACGGCATCCATGCCGTAATTCCTTTACTTTGTAAAAATGATCATAAACCCTGGCAATATGGCTAAAATCACCTTTTTACACCTGGTTACAGTCCTTGTTTTCCTGCAATGGATTCTTCCCTGCGGCGGTTCAGCCCAAACTGTGACCCATATTATTCCGGCACCGAAATCAGTGAAAAAACAAACCGGGTTCTTTGGTTTAAACCATTCCACTTCAATCTGTGTTGAAAAGATGACTTGCTCCGAAACTGTCTTTGCCGCAACTGAACTGGCAATGGAAGTCCAATCAGAGTTGGGATTTTCACCCATTGTTTCCGATAAACAAGCCGGCAAACCCATATATCTCATACTCACAGGCCGCGACAAAAAAAACCAAGAACTTCTTGCCAACCAAAAAATGGTTGATTTCGCATCAATAGGTGAAGAAGGTTATTTGCTGGATATCTCCCCTGCTCAAATCATTATTGCGGCACCGACCGAAGCGGGTATTTTTTACGGCGTTCAATCACTGAAACAAATAATAAGAACCGACCGGATTGGGGAAAGAATCCCATGCCTGTCAGTAGCTGATAAGCCGTCCATGCGTTACCGCGGCTGGATGGACGATATCAGCCGGGGTCCTATCCCAATTGTTGAGTTCATCAAAAAGGAGATTCGAACCATGGCTGAATTCAAGCAGAATTTCTTCAACCTGTATACCGAAAACACCTTCCGATCGGAAAAATTTCCTGACATTTCGCCCATTGACGGGATTACGCCTGCCGAAATAAAGGAATTATCCGTTTACGCAGCAAAATACCATATTGAGCTGATGGGAAATTTCCAGTCGTTCGGGCACCAGGAAAAAATGCTGGCAAACCCTTTCTACACCCACCTGGCCGACAATGGAAGTATCCTGAATCCGTCTGACGAGAGCACCTATGATTTCCTGTCGGGTATTTATTCCGAAATGATTCCTGCCTACAGCAGTAATTTCTTTAATATCAACTGCGACGAAACCGAAGGACTGGGCAAAGGAAAGAGCAAAGCCATGGCCGACAGTCTCGGCGTAAGCGGCATTTATGCCTATCACATCAACCGCCTCGATAAACTCATTAAACCTTATGGAAAACGACTGATGATGTGGGGCGACATAGCGGTGAACAACAAGGACATTATCAATCGCCTGCCCAAAGACCTGGTCATACTGTCGTGGGGCTACCAGGCTGCCGAAAGCTTCGACGATGCCATCAATCCATTTGTCAAAAGCGGCTTCGACTTTATGGTGGCTCCCGGCGTAGGATGCTGGGGTGAACTTTGGCCTGCCATTGGCAACGCAGCTGTGAATATTTCGAATTATGTGCGCGATGGAGCCAAACTGGGTGCCATGGGCATGATGAATACAGCCTGGGACGACAACGGGCATAATCTTTTCGAATACAACTGGCACGGGCTGGCCTGGGGAGCCGAGTGCTCATGGAATCCGGCCTCACCTCTCCAGGGCGTTGCGGCCGATAGTGAAAGAGATGAAAAACTCAGGATTTTTAATGCCAACTTCGACGCCGTTTTCTTCCAGGTTCAGGGTATCACTGATCTGTATTTCCAGATCGATAGCCTGAGGTTCCGAACGGCCAAAGGGTTGCTTGGCGAAAGCGGTTTCTGGGAAGACATTCTTGACTTCTTTCCTTCAAATACCACAAAAGAAACAGTATCGGCCAACCTTGAAGTTGCGGCTGAAGCCACGCAACTGATTGAGCAGATTGGCTCTTTACAAAAATTGGCAAGGCGAAATACTGCCAACCCCGACTTTGCTGAATTCGCTTTGCGAAGGGTTGTTTTTGCCGCTCATAAGAACATAGCCCGCGTACACTTATATGTCGCCAGCCAGGGTAATGACCCGGAAGCGATCCGGAAGGTGAAACAGGAACTCCAATCGCTTGTCGGAGAACTGCACGGGATTAAGATCACCTATATGCAGCTCTGGGAACGGGAAAACCGCAACTGGTGGCTCGATAAAAACATGAACGATTACAATAAACTGGCCGACAGGCTGATCAACCTCGACAAGCAGGTCTATATTGAACCTTCAGTGGATGTTATTGATGGACAGCGTCTTGTGACATTGCATACTTTGTTCCATGACCAAGCTATTATTTATACTACTGACGGAACCGAGCCTATTGCATCATCCGCAGTGTACGAATCTCCCCTGCCTGTCAGCAGTAAAACGTTAATTAAAGCGGCAGTTCTATTAAACGGCCAGCCTTTCGGACTTAGCCAGAAACTGGTCTTTGTTCACCTGGGTATAGGAAAACTAAGAAAACTAAACGCTATCTACAGCAACTATAATCCGGTTTATGCAGCAGGTGGAGATATGGCTTTGCTCGACGGGCTAAAAGGTTCGGGCAACTTTGCCGACGGGTGCTGGCAGGGGTTCCAGGGACAAGACCTCAATATAGAAATTGATCTCAAAAAAACAACAATTGTCCATTCAGTCAGCCTTGAATGCCTGCAGAATACGTATTCATGGATTGTTCTTCCTGCCAGTGTAAGTATTTATTCTTCAGATGACGGCACTAATTACACATTGCTAAAAACCATTGAACATCATATTCCCATGGATACTGAAAGACAGTTAACACATACTTTTGCTTCCGAATTCGACAACCTGAACACCAGGTACCTGAAGGTAATAGCGAAGAGCACCGGGCTTCTGACATCCTGGCATCATGCTTCAGGGAACGAATCCTTTATCTTTGCTGACGAGATCGTAATCGAATAAGCCATTATACTTTTTACTTGTAAATGAAAGCC
>JBAXXB010000060.1:0-18449 GCA_037128115.1 Bacteroidota bacterium | reverse complement strand
GAGTGTTTCATTTGTTAAAATTGTCAGAAAATCGAATTTTTAGAACTCACCTATACATATAATTTCCGGGTTTGATAAGGTAGTCCGAGCCCATCAGTGTTCTCAATCAGGATCAATATGACTGCGGCGCCAATAATTATTATGATGATTATGCTGGCCCCTGTCATGGCTCTCAATTATCACCCCGGGTCGCGGAGTACGCACTTCGACCGCACAGGAAGAAAGCCCTGATATAAAGGAGAGTACGAAGGCAATCAATACAAATTTTGCGGCTTTCAGCGTCCGGTTTGCTTTAGGTGCTTCTGCAGCATTGTTTTCACTGCCAGGAATAAGATTTTTAAGGGTTTTCATTTTACGGGGCCTTTGATTATGAAATAATTTTCACAGTGCAAAGGTGAGCTGAATACTACCGGAAAGCCTTACACAATAAAACAGAAGAGTTATATCATTCACACCTTTTCGGCTGCCGTTTAAAAAGCCACCTTGCCATATCCCGCAATAGTATTCCCCCTAAAAACTGTATTTGATTTTTACTTTGCGTAAGCCCTATTGGGTCTATTTATCATGATATTAAAGGATCAACTTAGCGGAGCGGTCGCATAAGCGAAGCAAACACCAATCCGAAACGGTCACAACTGCCGAAGACTGATAATAGGCTCAGGAGCCAGACATGCAAAAAAACGGCAAGCAGCATTTCCGCACATTCACATCCAGGGGCATACGCTGACCGAAACAGAGCCCTGTTTTGCATGCAGCCCCAGGAGGAACAGGAGTGAAATCGGAACCTGCGCAATACATTAACAGCCATGATTAATTACCCTTTTCCTTCCTTTTTAGTGTATTTATGTATAGCCGTATCCGTTAAACGGGTTATTGCTTTGTTTTCAAGCAGTGTATATCCTAATTTTTACTTTTGCAAAGCAATGATAATCAATACAGTAACAGGCCTAATAAAAGATACCGATCATTTGTACAAAAGATACCGATCATTTGTGCAAAAGATACCGACCATTTGCACAAAAGATACCGATCATTTACATGAAACGTACCGATGATTTTAGAGAAACATACCGATGATTTTTACCCATTGCAGGGATGAAAATACAAATGAATGCCAATAACTTGCTTCTTTTCGCGCTTTTGTGCGTATTATACAATAGTACCGATATACTATTTGTTCAGTTTCGGTAATGAAACCATGCATTTAAAACTTTCGATACCGGTTGAAAAAGATGAATAGATAGTGATTTCAGGGAAGAAAAGTAAAGTTTGTTGTTTACGGCCGGCCTGGTTTAGCACGAATAAAAAATGAATTACATTTGTTTTGCCTTATTGCAGCGGGGGATTGGATATACAGGGAGTGTTTTAGTCAGAAAAGAGTATGGGGGATGACTGAGGAATGCAGATGTTATCCTGGGTTAGAGCTCACAGATAAATACAATAAAAGTATTTTTAGCAGTCAGCCAAACCTTACCTCCAAGCCTGAAAACTAATTCCACACTTGACAAATTTTATGACTGAACCAACAGAGATTGGAATTTTAAAAATAAATAGCAGGCTTTCCGGATTAGATCATTTACGTTCTTTAGCAATACTTCTTGTTTTCATGTATCATTCCGGAAGATTGTTCCCTCATGCTGAATGGACAAACAAAATAAGTAATTTTGGCTGGACAGGTGTTGACCTGTTCTTCGTTTTAAGCGGGTATCTTATTGCATCACAATTATTTGCCAAGATCGGGCGAGAACAGCAAATTTCCTTGAGAGAGTTTTTTATAAAACGCCTATTCCGTATTATACCTGCTTACAGTGTTGTTGTTGCAATCTATTTCTTATTTCAGTCTTTCCATGAACGGGAAGCACTTGCACCACTATGGAAATACCTGACTTTCACCCAAAACCTTGGCCTCGATATTACTACGCAGGGCACATTTTCGCATGCCTGGTCATTATGCATTGAGGAACAGTTTTATTTATTATTACCACTGACACTGGTTATGCTTGTTTATTTTAATGCAATAGAAAAAGGATTTATTATACTGATTTTACTATTCGCATTGGGTATTTTCATAAAGCTATATGCCTGGTATTCCCTTGTTTTGCCATTACAAAATGCTGAGGGATATTATTTAAACTGGTACAAATGGATTTATTATCCAACTTACAGCAGGCTGGATGGATTACTCATGGGCGTTTCAATTGCAGCCCTGTTTCAGTTCAAAACCAATATAAAAGACAAGATTCTGATGTACGGGAATCAATCGTTATTGGTAAGTGTATTTGTATTAACAGGCGCATCTTTCTTGTGTTCTAACCTGGCTTCTTTTAACACAACATTTTTCGGTTTTCCGTTAATAGCTCTTGGATATGGGTTCATGCTAATCGGAGCAATTAGTCCGTCAAGTTTTTTGTACAAATTTAATTCCCGGGTTACTGCAAATATTGCGACTTTGTCGTATAGTATCTATTTAACGCATAAATTCATTATTCATTTAACCCAGGAAAATTTTTCGAAGATTAATGTTAATAAAGACAGCACTCTAATGTTCCTGGCGTGTATAATAACAACTATATCCGGAGCTTTTCTGCTGAATATAGTCGTAGAAAGACCATTTTTAGAACTCAGAAACAAAATTTTATTACTAGGTAAGGCCGGCAGATAAAAATGCTTTAGTAAATGCGGGTTTGCGTGTTCGTCGAAACATTTGAACTCTATACTTACATTTGTGCTGGCTGACAGTTGAGCAACAATTTAATTCCGCACCAGTCTATGCGTCGGAAGTTAACGCCAATGCTAAACGAAAAACCGAGAAAAGAAATTTTATCGAAAACAAGACAAATGTTCACCAATTAGCTAACTTTGCAGTGTGAGAGGTAAATTCGACAGAAATATATTTTACTTTAAGAACTATATCTTGACTTTTACACTACCCTAAGTCCGGACGTTAAGAAGAAGTTCAACTGGACATTACAACTTGTTTCAGAAATAGAACATGTTCCTGAAAAATATTTCTCACACATAACAGGTTCATCAGGCCTTTTTGAAATCAGGGTCGAAGTCGGTTCTAATATTTATAGGGTTTTCAGCTTCTTTGACGAAGGAAAACTAATAGTGTTAGGAAACGGATTTATTAAGAAAACCCGGAAAACACCAAAGAGCGAAATAGAACTGGCAGAAAAACTCAAAGAACAATACTTCGATGAAAAAGACAAATAAAAACCTGACATCATTTACTGATCATCTTGACTCTGAATATGGAAAACGTGGAACTGAAACACGAGAAAAATATGAAGAAGGTTTTGAAGCCTTCAAACTTGGTGTGATGCTCCAGGAACTCAGGAAAGAGCATGGAATGACTCAGGAGCAATTGGCTGAAAAGTGTGGCACGACAAAGACATATATTTCACGAATTGAGAATGATGCCAGCGACATTCGACTTTCGACTCTTATGAGAATAATCCGGGAAGGATTTGGAAGGCACCTAAGTTTAAGTGTTGACGTCTGAAAATAAAGCACATGGCAGTAATTTAAAAATGAGAGCCACTAAGATAATTCTGTATTTATCGATTTTCGGCATCGTGATTACTATTGCCGGGTATGATATGGTGACTTATGAATTTACAGAGCAATTTACTGCAGCGGACATAGTTTATGTGAAGTTACTTATACCTTTAATTCTGATTTCGGTCGTACTTTCGACCTTGATTATAAGATATGGATATCAAAAAGGCAGATTGTTAAGGTCGCGGATAATTGACAACTTTAAGGCAACAGGATTATTTATTATTAGTACCTGCGGATTTGGATTGTTGACTTTTGCGCTCTTCCAAGGTGCCATATTGACTACCAATCGAGTATTTGGAGAGCAGAAAGACATAATTATAATTGGGACAATTACTAAATTTAGCGAAATACATAACAGAAAAAATGTCCATTATTATATAGAAGTCAAGGATTCCCAAATAGATAGGGTTATCTCACTTAGAGTTAAAGATGTTTATAAAGTAGGCACCGAATTTAAGCTGCATATGAAAATAGGATGTTTAGATTTGTTATACAAAAAATAGAACTTCGTCCTGCTATGGCTGGACAATCAGTAACACCTGGCGCCCGGTATAAGAGCAACGGATAAGCAGACGCTCCCATACGAATCAATAAACTATTTTCGTAATCGGGATAATAAACAGCGGAATATCTGTTTGCTGCAGTACCCTCTCCGTAACACTATCCCTGGCTATATTTTTGAGCCATTTGTGGCCATGTGAGCCCATAATAATTATATCTGCATGAACCGATCCCGCGACCGCCAGGATAGAGGATGCAAAATCGCCTTCTTTCAGCAGGGTCCTGATCGTTTCGTCCCGCAGAATTTGTATCGTTTTATCGAGAAAATTCTGGGATTCATCTTTCAGTTCCAGGACATTATCCGATTGCAGGGGACCCATATTCATTACCATGGTCGAATAAAAAAACATATCCCGCAATACATGCAGCAGCAATACTTCCGCATTCATGGCTTTTGCAATTCTGTATCCTGATTTTGCAACTTTCAAGGCCGTTGGATCATAATCCAGGGCAATTAATACCTTTTTCGAGGGAGTTGTCTGCACGATCATATTTTTCGAATTCCATCCATAGATGAAAGATTAAGAATGGAAAATAAACATTAAAAAGATTTTTACGTATAGCAAGAGGGATGATCACCTCTTACCCCTGGTTCTCGTCAAGGTCAGAATGATTTTCTCCGCCTAAACTGTAATAATTATTCTCTTCATCCTCACTGCCAATATCTTCCATTGCATCGTCCAGTTCCGACCCGGGTACATCCAGGTCGTTTCCTGATACAACCGCATCCAGATTATCTTCATTTTCAACTCCGTTCAGGTTAGCTTCATTCGGGCTTTTGTTTTCGGAAATATTCTCCGGGTTTAGGTCTTTCTCTTCATGGAAATGGTTGTAGATGTCTTCGCTCGTAGGGTGCGAAGGATATCCCAGGAGGTGATTTTTCGGGTCGGGGCTTGACTGGCAAACCGGAAGGTTCCTGTTATCGTTATTTTCGTTCATTGTAAAATGGGATTTATGATGTGCTTGTAATCTGTGTATTGACTTTATTATCCAATATATAAAGTGAATTGTTGTGCCGCCAAACTTCTGTTTCTAAAATCATTTGCCTGGCATATATCCAGAGCCGTTTTCTGGAGTTCCAGTAATTTACAATGTATACTCAGTCCGTTTCCCAAAGGAGAACTGAACAAACAACACGAAAGTGCTTTTTGGCAGGGAAACTTATGCATCCGGGGAATAACTATGCCGCCAATGGTGCCCAGTGCATGGCCAACTAGTGCAATACTTCTTCCGTAGAAATATAGGCCTTGTTTTTAGTACGGCTGATGTCAAAATAATCCGAAACCATCCCCACTCCTATCGTACTCCCCGCTCCCGGACAATTGACATGATAGATTTTAGTTCTTTCGATGGCACCGACCGAAGCGCTGAAAGCTATTCCGCCAATAACCAGGATGGCCAGGCAGGAAAAAGCTTTCAGGTATGTGTGGAAAACTATGCTTAAGGGCTGCATATTCTGTTGTATACAAATGCTTATATTATTTCCAGATTGCATATGATCAGCTAATGAGTAGCATCGGAATGAATTCAGGAATACTTTTGGTACAGCATTCCGGACCAGCGAATTTCAACAAATCCCTGTTTTCAGCACTTGATAAGCTAGCGCATCCCTGTCTGCGACCTAAACATGTTTCCTGGTAGGAATAATAAAAAGAGGAACATTTGAATCCTGCAGGACTTTTTCGGTAACGCTCCCCATCACAATACTTTCCAGCCATTTACGGCTGTGGGATCCAATGACAATGACATCCGCATGCATTTCTTTGGCAGCCTTCAGGATAGATTCGGCTAAAGCACCCTCTTTTACAAGGGTTTTTATAGACTCGTCACCCAGGTGATGTTTCGACTTTTCAAGAAAATGCATGGATGCTTCTTTCAACACCTCCGCATTATTCAGCTGCAGTGTGTCCATGCCCATGTAACCGGTAAACCCCATGATAGGGGAATACTCGTTCGAAGAATAGTAATAAACCGAATCGGAAATTACATGCAACAAAGTGGCTTCCGCTCCCATTGCTGAGGCTAAAGCAAAACCTGTTTCTGCAACTTTTTGTGCTGTAGGTCCATAGTCGAGGGCGATCAGGACTTTACTCATTTTATTTGTTTTCATCACTTTAAGATTTATTTCAATTTGGGTTTTACGAAATTCATGGGTACCTGAAGCCTAAGCTCACATGGCTGATCCCCTTCGTAGTAAACTTTGAATCAACGAGGCGGCAGGTATACTAATTCCTGCTATTCAGCCACCTCATTCCATCCAATCAGGATGCTGCTGATTGTTGATTACCTGGGCGGCTCTTTCTCGTTTTTGACTGGGGGATTTGTGTTATTCGGTTTCTGTTGCCCGTTATTCTTTTGAGCCGGGCTAGCTTTTTGCTGCTGCGAAGGCTGCTGTTTTACGGCATTGTTTTGCGGGCTCACCCTTTGTTGTTGCTGAGGCTGTGCCTGTGGCTTTACCGTATTTTGCGGCTGCTGTTTGGCATTATTATTCTGTGGATTTACTCTTTGCGATTGCGAAGGCTGTTGCTGCGGTTTCACAGTATTCGGTGGCTGTTGCCTGGTATTATTATTCTGCGGATTGGCCTTTTGCTGTTGCGAAGGCTGTTGCTGTGGTTTCACGGTATTCGGTGGCTGCTGCCTGGTGTTATTATTCTGCGGATTGGCCTTTTGCTGTTGCGAAGGCCGTGCCTGTGGTTTTACTGTATTCTGCGGTTGCTGCCTGCTGTTGTTATTTGCAGGGTTCACTTTTTGTGTTGGCGTTGGTTTCGCCTGGGGTTTCACGGTATTCTGCGGCTGTTGTCTTCCGTTGTTGGTATTGGCCGGGTTCACTTTTTGCTGCTGCAGAGGCTTTGTTGGTGGCTTAACGTTATTCTGGGGTTGTTGCCTGCCGTTCGTATTTGCCGGGTTTACTTTTTGAGCCGGCGAAGGCCTTGCCTGCGGGTTCGCGTTATTCTGCGGTTTTGCTTTCCCGCTATTTACAGGACTCGTTTTCCCTGGCTGTGTTCTGACCGTTCTCTGGGCGGGTTGCTTTACATCCTTTATATTAACAATCCTGGAAGGTGCCGGCTTGCTTGCACCTGCCTTGATATTTTGAACCTGAGGCCTGTACATCTGTAACTGCCCATTGCGCATATCCTGCCCGGGCCTGTTGTTTTCGTGAAGCGTAACCGGGCTGACTTTCTTTCCGGTTGCTCTCTGAACATCAGTCCTTGAAGGTCCGGTGACATAGGTGGTATGGCGGCTGTTATCGATATAGGTTGTATTAATCACAGTCGAATTCTGAACAATCCTGTCACGGTCAGTGTGATTGACATAATAATGGCTCATATCAGTTCTGCCGAAATCCCTGTCCCGAACAAACATCCAGTGATCATTGTTCCGGTCGTATGGCCTGCCAAAACTGATACTCAGGCTTATACCGGGCTGCATAGGTTCCCAGCCGTAATAGCCGTCAGCCATTCGCCAGTTGACCCACGATGGCCCCCATTCGTTGCCCGGAACCCACAGCCATCCGTAATAATTATCATAATCCCAGCGCCCGTAATGGAAAGGTGCCCATCCCCAATCGTAATCCGATACCCAGGTCCACCCATACATGGTATTAATCCAATGTCCCCCGCTTGAATAGGGAACGAAATCGGGCCCGGCATCCGGAATCCATACATAGCCATAGTCAGGGTTATCAACCCATTGACCATAAGGGCTAAGCTGGTCATAAAAAACCTGGAAACTCACTTCAGCCTGGGCTGATGCCTGCTTAGGAATAATGGCTGCCGGCAGTTCAAATGCCAGGAAAAGGAGTAAAATCTTTATGCTTGCTTTCATTGTAGGAGTATTTTTAGATTATGCTTACGGATATCTCCGTTTCCGGAATCATACCGGATGTATTATAAGCTGTAGCTTAATAATGGTAAAGGTAATATGGCAGACTGCCCGGGGTGTTACATTACTTTTGAAAAGAGTTACATTATTCACACATGGCTTAGGATAAACAGGGGCGTACGAATCCTGGCCTCATTCATTATCAACAGGTAAAAGGATTCAGTAATACAGCGGATTCTAATTGTTTCATCCCGGCAGATAGCCCATGTAAAAGCAGCAGAGATTATACCTGGTTAACTTCCGCATTGCAATTACGGGTTTGGTTAAAAAAAGCTGTTCCCTGCTCAGGCGAACAATATAACACTTCCACAAAGGATGGTTCAGCACGGCTCCACCGTCCCATAGGGTTTCATCATTGGGATGAGCTACTATAATTGCCACTTGCTTATGGGTCTGCTCCTGCATAGTATTTCGTTTATTATCAGGTAAACAAGCGAATTCTCCTTCATTCGCCGCGAAAACCGTATGACCGGCTATATCCTGGTGATAATTTCCTGCATTTCTTCTTTTGTCTTATGCAGTTTGTATTCCACTATCCGAAGCATATCCTGCCCCCCGGTTTCCTCAAATTCCAGGTCTGTATCCGAAAGTTCAGGATATTTTTGCCTTAGTTTCCCTTGCAGTTCGCTCCAATGTTCATTACTTGTTAAATCATTCATTTTGTTTATTTTAAGTGTGAGTTAAGGAAAAGAAAGTTGATCTTACTCTGTACCTATATTTGATTAGCAAGGGCCCTGAATACACTTCGGGAGATTCATTATTCTACAGAATTATAAAGGCGGCTTGCCTTTTGAATTGAATAAAATAATATTCCTGCTTATCAGAAATCTAATTAGTGGGTTAGGTTTTATCAGGATTTTTGGATTAATTTCCATTTGTTTTAACTGCTCTTAATTTGATTAAAAGTACTTCAGCTGAAAGCGGAAAACATTACACAATTCTGGTAATGAGTTACAAGATTCACACCTTAAGAAGAAAACAGATTTAATAATCAATTGCCGGAGATTTAAAATTGGACATCCAGCACAAGGTCGTGTAATCATTTAAATAACAATGTTCTATGGATACAAAAAGGCAGCCCTCACACCGGTAAGAGGGAATTTATAATCAGGGATACAAGATCAATTATTGCACACCCCGGCGAATTTTTAAAAACAGGAAGGATGAATGGAAGATCAGATCAGGCAATAATGATACAGGTTATTGCTGCCACAATATCCGGCTGGTTTCAAGAGGAACTAAAACACCCGGCAGGCAGGGTATAATCCTTACGGTATAATCAGAAGCCGGGCGTACTATAGTTACCGACGCCCTATATACGCAGAAGTTTTCGGGCCCTCCCGCTATTGCAATCCGGATCATCATTTGTATGCTTGGCAACTCCCCGTTTATTCCATCAGCAAAAAGCTCAACCTGCACCAAATCCGGATCGAGGTCATTTAAACATACCTGGACCTCGAATATATGCGCACCTTTAACACTTTCGTCCTTCAACCAGCCAAAATGCAGGGAGTCCCATTTCTGTTCCAACAAGTTTAACAAGTCTACTATTTACTTAGCTTTTTCACCCTTGCCGGCAGTGCGTTCATGATAAGCGGCGGCTGCAGGCAGGTAATGCTGCCCGGTATATTCCCGCACGGTCCTGTCGGCCGAAAACCTGGGTGTAAGCCTTGCCATACTTTCGCGCATCCTCAAAACCCAGGCTACAGGAATACCCTTTTCGTTCCGATCGTAAAATTCGGGCACAACCTCCTGCTCAAGAATTTTATAAAGCTGAGCTGCATCAATGGTATCCCACACCGGGTCGTTATCATGTTCCCTGCCATCGCCCAATGCTCAACCAACTTCGTGTGTGTACGCTTCGGCCCACCAACCGTCGAGTTCCGACAGATTAATGCCCCCGTTTACAAGGACTGAAGCCCGGATCATTCATTTCAGCCTGCAATTTTTCCCGCGAAACGGTTTGTATAACGGCCCAGGCGTTATGGGTACTATCCCATAATGCATGGTCCAGCTTCCGCCAAACTTCATCGCTGAATGGTCCCACGACCACCTCATATCAAGGGCAAGTTCAACCAGGGAATCAAATCCCACTTTATCGGCCGGTAATGAATTGTTTACCAAATCCTTACTGTTTTCCTGTATCGACATTTCAGTTGTTAAGCGGTTAAGCAACGATGATATCTTTCTGCAATTATAGCATGGGTTTTTATCCTTAGCTTCCGCAGTTGGTACTCCACCATTTTCAGCAGATCCTTCTCGAAAGCTTCATGATATTGCAAATCAGCATCGGTTAGTTGCGGGAATTTTTGTTTCAGAATAATCTGAAGATCAGTCCATTGATAAGGGGTCAGGATCTCGTCCATTTTGAATAGTTTTAAAGATGTAAGTAACTGCTACACTCGGTATAATGAAATTCTTTTACTGAATACCGGTAGAGCAGGGCACTGTCGGGCGGGCAGGAAATCAAACCTTTGTTTTAGTATTTCCAGGCTCGTCATACCTTTTGCAGTTGCCTGTTCAGTTGAATAAAAGTACAGTAGGTTGCCGCAGGAAGTATTATAGAATTTTAGGCAATAGTTACATAATTCACATATTCTTACGCGGCAGTCCGGAAACAAAAAAAGCGCTGCTTAAGTGCAACGCTCTGGCAGTTATAGCCATGATCATCTTACATACGTTCCATGTACCAGTTTAACTCCTTTTCCATTTTCTTATACCGGAAAATGGTAGTGATGGTCTTCTGCAATCGCACGAAGGCAGTTTCGCTTTTCACCACATAATCCGAAGCTTTGTGCAGCATGCAGTCAACTGCCACATCAATTTTATCCTGGGAAGACAACATAACTACCGGCAGATCCGGGTTAAAAGCCTTGATCTTATCGAGTGTTTTTATGCCATTCATCGCGGTTTTATCGATGCCATCAAGGTGGTAATCCAGTATGATTACATCGGGTTTATGTGCTAAATTGGCTAAACATAGTTCACCTGTGGCAAAGGTCTCGATGGTAAAATCGGCATGCTGCAGAAATTCGATTTCAAGCAGTTTCAGATACAGCGCGTCGTCGTCAACCAGGAAAAGCTTTATCTTTTTTTCATTACTCATGAGTTCTCGTTTTTTATCGTATTATAATCTTCTGTTAATTCGGCACAAGCTTGTGTACAGACGTTTTCGAGCTTTAAAACCATCTCGGATATTCCATCGGCCTGAACCTGGCTTTTTGCGTATTCCTGCACTTTTTTTGCCATTTCTTCAAAATCAGAACTGATACCCATGATGACAAATGAGGGGATCATTTTATGCACTGCCGCGTATAGCGTAGTCCAATCTTTTTCTCTCAGGCCTTTCCTCATTGCATTCACCAGGGGGGGCGTTTGCTCCAGGTAGAGAGTAATCATTTCCATCATCAGGGTTTTATTGGCCTTAGTCCGGAGGGTCAAATATTCGAGGTTGGTGCATTTAAGCTGTTGAATTTGTTCCATGGCAATCTTTGTTTCCTCGTCAGGCTGTATTGTCTTTTTAACCGATCCTACTATTTTCCGGTACAGCAATTTTTCGTCAACCGGCTTGGCAATGTAATCGTTCATACCTACGGCTTTACACTTTGCCAGGTCAACCGTGGTTACGTCGGCTGTTAAGGCGATGATGGGAATGCTGGAATGCATGTTGTTACGTATGTATTCGGTAGCTTCGAAGCCGTTCATTTCAGGGATCTGAAGGTCCATAAGTATAATATCGTATGAATTAGCCTTCAGTTTTTCGACAGCTATCAGGCCATTAGCAGCAATATCGCAGCTGAATCCGAAATCATCCAACAGCGTCCGCATCAGTAGTTGGTTTAGGGTAATATCTTCGGCCACGAGTACCCTGATATTTTTAAGTTCGGTGTCCAATTCCAGTATTTCTATATCGGAATCGGCATGAGCATGGGTTTTCAAAAAACTCAGGCTAAAACTAAAAACTGAGCCTTTTCCAATTTCGCTTTTCACGCTGATGGTTCCGCCCTGGGCTTCTACCAGTTGTTTAACAATAGCGAGTCCTAACCCAGTACCACCGTATATCCTCGAAGTGCCGCTTGACGCCTGCTGGAAGTTTTCAAAAATCTTTTCTATCTTGTTTTCTATTATCCCTATCCCGGTATCCATTACGGCAAACTCAATGCTTGCATTTTTTTCATCTTCCTCAAGCAAGCGCACGCTAACCGTAATATTTCCCTTGTTTGTAAATTTAACTGCGTTACTCACCAGGTTTAAAATAATCTGGTGAAGGCGCACCGGGTCGCCAACCAGTACTTCCGGAATTCTTGCGTCGTACTCTTTGACCAGGTCGAGGTTCTTCTCCCTGATTTTCGGCTCAAAGAGGTGAAGCATAGCCGAAATGGATAAGGCTAGTTTGAAAGGAGTCTTTTCAAAAACCATTTTCCCGGCATCTACTTTTGCCAGGTCGAGTATATCATTAATCAGTACAATAAGGGCATCGCCGCTCATTTTTATGGCCTGGAGGTATTCCTGCTGTTTGGATGACAGGTCGGATTTCAGCAGCACCTTGGTAAACCCGATAATCGCATTCATAGGAGTACGGATTTCGTGGCTCATGTTCGAAAGGAACTGTTGTTTCGCTTTCACCGCATTTTCGGCCAGCAGGGCGGCGTCTTCGGCCTTTATTTTTGCATCTTCTGCAAATCCTGTTGCCAGCTCGGCGAACACAATAGCCTCAGTGAGTTCGTTTGTCATTCGTTTTTGGTCGGTAATATCGCGCGCCACTACCACCACACCAAGTACATTTCCCCTGTCATCTTTATAGGTCGACCCGTTGAATAACACATCGGTCAACTTGCCATCACTTATAGTCAGCGGGTAGTCAGCAACAAACCCGTTAGCAAATACCTGTTCATAAACCTCACGTGCTTTTTGAGGTTCGGTAAAATATTCAAAGAAATTAGTGCCAACCAAATCCTCCCGCTTAACCCCTGTTATATTGACCGAAGCATTGTTCATGTCGGTTATTTTCCCGTCGAGGTTAATGGTAAACAGCGGATCGAGGCTGGCCTCAATAAGGCTGCGTGCATACCTGGAAGCCCTTTTTTGAGACGTAACATCCCTGGCAACTACAACAACTCCCAGTACTTTCCCGGTGTCGTCCTTATAAACCGAACCGTTGAACAAAACGTCAGTAAGTTTACCATCTTTGTGTCTGAGCGTTAGGGGCGAATCAGCTACCGAGCCTTTTGCAAATACTTCCAGGTACACCGCTCTCGCCTTCTGAGGTTCGGTGAAATAACGAAGGAAGTCGGAGCCCGTTAATTCCTCCCGTGAAATACCTGTTATGTTTACAAGCGCTTCGTTCATATCCGTGATCTTGCCTTCGGGACTAATGGTAACCAGTGGATCGCGACTTGCTTCAATCAGGCTGAGTGAATACTGCGATGCCAGTTTCAATGAATTACTGATGGCCTCAAGTTCAATGTTGGCAATTTCACGTTTTTCTTTCTCATTAATCTGGTAAAGAAGTTCTTTATCAGCCAGGATTAATTCTGCTGTTCGTTTGCCATTCTCTTCGCTTTGAAAGATAAGTTCTTTGTTTGCAAGGATTAATTCTTCCGCCCGCTTTTCTTTTTCTTCGTTTTGAAAAGCAAGTTCCTGGTTGGCAATGACCAGCTCAGAGGCCCTTTTCTCTTTCTCCTCATTCTGAAAGGCAAGTTCCTGGTTGGCAATAATTAGCTCTGCAGCGCGCTTTTCTTTAACTCCATTCTGGTAGGCAAGTTCCCGGTTGGCAATAATTAACTCGGCTGCCCGCTTTTCTTTCTCCTCATTCTGAAAAGCAAGTTCCTGATTGGCTATGACTAACTCATGAGCCCGTTTCTCTTTCTCTTCATTTTGAAAGGCAAGTTCCTGGTTAGCAACTACTAACTCGGAGGCTCGTTTTTCTTTCTCCTCATTTTGAAATGCAAGTTCCCGGTTGGCAACTACGAATTCAGAGGCTCGCTTCTCTTTCTCTTCATTTTGAAAGGCAAGTTCCTGGTTGGCAATAACCAACTCCGAGGCCCGTTTCTCTTTCTCTTTGCTACTGAAGGCGAGTTCTTTGTTGGCAGCCTGAAGGTTTAACACCCATTTCTGCTCTGCTATATCCCTGGCCACCACTACTACACCCAACACATTTCCTTCAGCATTCTTATATACCGATCCGTTGAATAAAACATCGGTGAGTTTGCCATCCTTATGGCGGAGGGTAAGCGGAGAATCGGCTACGGATCCGTTAGCGAAAACTTCCTCGTATACTTCACGGGCTTTTTGTGTTTCTGTAAAATAATCGAAAAAGTAGGTTCCTTTGAGCTCTTCCCTTTTCATCCCTGTAATGTTAACCAGGGCTTCGTTCATATCGGTAATTTTACCCTCAGTGTTGATGGTTATAAGGGGATCAAGACTTGCTTCTATAAGGCTCAGCGAATAATTGGATAGTAGTTTCTGTGTGGATGTATATTCTTCCAGTTCCTGGTTCCTTACCTTCTGGTTCTTAATAATAAATAAAATAAGGGCAAAAATGATTGAAATAAATACAATCAACAGCAGGAAGATGAGTTCTGTGAAGCTATTCCGCTTTTCATTATCTGATTTTCTTTGTTGAAGCAAAGCAACTTCTTCTGTGTTAACATCTGAAATGATGACCCTGATCTTGTCGGTAATGATTTTTCCCTTGCTGATGGCGACAATTTTTTCATTTTCGTTCATACCTTTCTGCCTGAAAACATCCAGTGTTCCCTGGGTGAACAACACCCTTTCGTCGGCCGCCTTTTTCAACAAAGTTATGCGTGAACGCTGAACGGGACTATCTTTGGTAAGAAATGCCAGATCAGCAATATGAGCATTCAATATTCCTATAGCTTGCTTATAAGGTTCCAGGAAGCTTGCATTCCCCGAAATCAAAAACCCCCTGAGGCCGGTTTCGATATTTATTATATCCACATGTACATTATCACTCATGCGCAACACGTCTTCGGTATGCTCAACCAGGTGACTCGTTGTCTTGACTTTCTGGTTATTGTAATAGAGAATCACCAAAATCGATAGCAATGCAAGAACTGCAAGCAGATAGAAGTAGATTATTTTTTTACTGATTATAGATTTCATATTGCCGGCAAATTTAATCAGTGTTTTTAGCTTCGCCTATGGATTCAATCGGGCTTCGCCTTTTATTCTTTAACTGTTTGAAGTGCGAAGGTGTGAGTCCGGTCACTTTTTTAAACTGGTTGGAAAGATGTGCAACGCTGCTGTAATGCATGATCCAGGCAATTTCGGTAAGATTAACTTCGTCGTAAATGATCAGTTCCTTGACCCTTTCAATTTTATGGGTAATGATAAATTTCTCGATGGTAGTCCCCTGAACTTCAGAGAATAAATTTGCCATGTAGGTATAGTCGTGCTTCAGCTTTTCGCTCAGGTATTCCGAAAAATTCGTTTTCGGCAATTCGTCCGTATAATGAACCATTTCAATAATAACATTCTTTATTTTCTCGATAAGTACCGCTTTCTTGTCGTCCATCAGTTCCAGCCCCGACTGGAGCAAAGCAATCCTTATTTGTTCGCGCTGTTCGGCAGTAATATCTTCCATAATATCCGCCTCGCCCATATCGACTATGTAATGAAGCCCAAGCTTTTTCAACTCTTCCTTCACCAGCATCTTGCAGCGGTTACTGACCATGTATTTGATAAAGAGTTTCAAAGGGGTTGGGGATTAGGGGTTAGGGGTTATAACTTATTGTAGGTCTGCCAGAAAACTATTCCACCAATGCCCATAATGGCCATACCGGTGAGGGGTGACCACCTGAGGTCTGTGGATTCATTCATAGGAATTTGTATTTTCCCTATTTTAAGCACTTGTACGTTCGAAAAATAAGTAATAGTTGTAAAAATGGTCAATCCTAAGCCAAGAAGGAATATGACGATGCCGATTTTTTTCATTGTTGACTGGAAAATAGGTTCCGGAAATCAAGATAAAGGAAACCCGGTAATATGGCGGAAGTAAAGGTTTGCCGGGTTGATATTCAGCCTGTTGAAAGGCAGGGAAAGAATCAGGAGGTGAGGTTACAGAAGACAAAAATTCGCATTTTGCATTTCCGCAATCTCACCTCTTGCCTGGAATAATTATCCTATAAAGGTACTACAAAAACAGCCCTAAATACTATTGTTCCAATAATTTAAATAGTTCTTTCAGATCGGGTGAAAGTATGATTTCGGTTCTGCGGTTCCCGGCTCTTCCTTCGGGAGTTTCGTTGGTGCTAACAGGATGAAAACTCCCCCTGCCTGAAGCTGTAACACGAATAGGATCAAAACCATAGTCCACCGTCAAAGTCCTGACTATAGATGTAGCCCTGGCTGTGCTGAGATCCCAGTTATCTTTAAAGGCTTTGGTTTTTATGGGTACATTATCGGTATGGCCTTCGATCATCACGGTGATATCTTTGGTATTGGTAATCACCCCGGCAAGGGTCTTTAAAGCCTCTTTCCCCTTGGGATCCACCACATCACTGCCCGATTTGAACAACAATTTTTCCTGCAGCGAAACGTAAACATTGCCATCCTTGATATAAACCGAAAGTTCATCTGACGAATAGTTCAGAAGTGCATCGGCGATGGAATTTTTAAGGTTGGTCATCACATCTTTCTGCGATTGAATCAGGTTTTGGAGGTTCTGTAAGCGGTTAGCCTGGTCAGCTATTGTCATTTTCGATTTATTATTCAGCGCCTTGAGGTTGTTTTGTGCCTCCGCATTGTCTTTTTGTAGCGACGTTTTTTCGTCGTACAAATTTTTTACCTGCATATTACACTCATTGAGTTGATTATGCGTATTAATACTGTCCTTCTGGAGCTTGTCAACTTTGGCCCGCGAAACGAGGAGCTTTTTGCTTGGCCCGCAGGATGTCAACGATAGACTAAGAATAAGTACCAGGAATACTAGGGATTGCAGTGTGTTTTTCATTTTATTTCTTTTTAAGTATTATTAACGGTGCAAAGTTGGGCCCAAAACACGCAAAAACTGTTACACAACTTTACATATAAGTTACATAATTCACATATTTTCAAGTGTTTGTTTTTTGAAGAAAATCCTTCCGGGCTTTAGGCATTAAAGGTTTTGAGCTGATTTCCAAGCCTTTTTGAAGCAGACGCGAGTTTTTTATGCTTTTCAACACTTAACCTCGCCATCAGGTAGCTTATAGTAGATTCTGCACCCTGGTTCAGGTTCACCTGGGTCTCCTCAAGACCATCGTAACACCCACCGGTGCATGGATTATAGACGATCTGCTTTAACCTGTTGCTTCCGAGAAACCAATCAAATGCAGTGTCTATTTTAAGTCGATAGTCTTTGCCTGGAAACACTTCATCAAATTTGCCAAGAGTCATAATGGTATACGCCACATCAATAGGTTGTTCGCCGAAATATCCCCGTTCATGCCCCTTCTGGAACCAGTTTTTATTCGAAATCACTTCAATGCCATTATCATTAAATACTTGCGATAGCAGGAAATCAAACGATTCAACAGCGATGTCCTTATAAACCTTGTCGCTGGTCAATAACCAGGCATATAACATAGCCTCAGGCAAAATGCTGTTGGCATAGGTAAGATAACCCTCGAACCAGGCCCATTCAATGGTCGATTCGTGCAGGTACATCTGAACCAGCCTGTTTGCTAGTTTTTTAATAAGGATATGCTTGTCAAACGACTTCGTTCTGCTCTGAATGTAGAACAATCCTTTGATTGCAAAGGCAATAGCCCGCGTTGAATGAATAGTTTCGAGATGGGGAAGAGATTTCCGAATCATTTCCCCGGCTTCTGATGCTATGCCTTCGGGCAAAACATCTTTCAGTGAAGCCAGGTATCCCAGGGCCCAGATGGCCCTTCCGTTGGCATCATCCAGGTTAACAGCTTTATTTTGTTCTGTAAAATGTTGATCTTTATCCATATAGTTTAAAAAATCACCTTCAGGCTGCTGACAACGTTTTGCGAAAGCCAGGTATTTGCGGATATCGCGGAAATCTTCTGTATTGCCTGTCAATTCAAAGTGCATGCCTGTCGCTACCAGGGCCCTGGCGTTATCGTCGAGTGTATAACCGGAGCCTATATCAGGCTGGTTGACTTTCGAAAACTGGATGATTCCTGTTTCGGTTGTCATTTTCCTGAGGTGATCGAGATTTATAGCCGGCAGGTTGTACTTTATAGTAATTTTCCCTTCAGCGAGTTGCTCGAAAAGAAGGGCATGCGAAACAGCTGAATTTTCCCAGGAGGTGGGAACTATCTTCTGCAAAGCATTGATACTCATGTTTTTTCGCAGCTGATCGTCATTGAGTAAACGGTTCACGCTTACTGCCAGCTGTGTTGAATCGTGAAACCCAAAGATGATTCCCGTATCCGCTGTAAGCACTTCTCTGGCATGGGGGATAGGCG
>JBAXXB010000059.1:0-18676 GCA_037128115.1 Bacteroidota bacterium | reverse complement strand
TAAGGTTAAGGTTAAGGTTAAGGTTAAGGTTAAGGTTAAGGTTAAGGTTAAGGTTGAGGTTAAGGTTAAGGTAGAGGCTAAGGCTGAGTGGATAAAACAAAACCTTTATCATATTATCAACCTGTGTTACATAAGAGAATTAATTCTATATTTGTTTCAGGCCAATTCCACTGTAAAGCGTTGTTTATTAATGACTAATAGCCCAAACAAAAATCGCTTAACAATTATTTAATATTGGAGTAACCGGCACTTAATATAGTCGGCTTTACTTTACATAAAATTAACATACAGAAATAAATTCCTGAAAATGAAAAAATTAACTTTCTTATTACTGGTATTAATCGCTATAAATCAGATTTTTGCACAAAACATAAAGATCAAAGGAAGTGATACGGTTCTTCCACTCACACAGTCGGAAGCAGAGGAATACATGAAGTTAAACAAAAAGGCTTCTATTATGGTCACTGGTGGAGGTTCCGGTGTAGGGTTAGCTGCCCTGGAAAATGGAACCACGGATATAGCCCAGTCGTCGCGCAGCCTGAAGTTGGATGAGAAACTGGCCCTCAAAAAAGCAGGGAAATCCGTTAAAGAAGTTACAATAGCTTATGATGCCCTTGCTGTTATAGTAAATACTTCCAATAAAATAACCAAACTTACGAGGGAAGAACTTGAAGGCATTTACACCGGCAAGATCACTAACTGGAAAGAGGTGGGTGGAGCCGACATGAACATAGTCGTATATTCGAGAGAAACCAGTTCGGGTACGTACGAGTTTTTCAAAGAACATGTGCTGGACAAGAAAAATTACTCACCTTCAGCCCTGTTGATGCCGGCCACCGGTGCGATAGTGCAGAGTGTCAGCCAGACTAAGGGAGCTATTGGCTATGTGGGATTAGCATATGTTGAGAAAAGCATAAAAGCACTGAAAGTTTCCTACGACCAGGGTAAAACCTATGTTGGTCCATCGGTAGCCGCGGCAAAAAATAAAACCTATCCCATCAGCCGTCCGCTCTATTACTATTATCTAATTTCATCTGAAAAAACAGTCAGCCCTTTTGTTAAATTTGTACTTTCACCCCAGGGACAGCTACTGGTATTGAAAACGGGTTATGTACCCTTGAAATAATATCCTGATCTACTAACTGTTGAGCAGGATCAGGACAAAATAATATTATATTATTCGGCAGCTACTAAAACAGAATGAGCAACACAACAAGAAGAATTTACGAGAAGATAGTGACCGGTGTACTCTTTTCGAGCAGCACGATCACCAGCCTTACGGTAATACTCATCATCGTATTCCTGTTCAGGGAAGGCATTGGGCTGTTCAGCCATACACCTACCGAAAAGAACTATGTGATCGCTGTAAGTAAGTTAAATACAGTACCTATTATTTCTTCAACGCAACTGGCGGACATCTTTAACCAGGATATCACCAACTGGAAACAGTTGGGTGGCCGCAACGACAGCATTATCCGCCTGACCGTTAACGACCTGGCCAGCATATTTACTGAAGAGGAACTGGGGGCGAATCTCGAAAACCTGCCTGCAAAAGTGAATGAATATGTCAAAGCTACTCCCGGTGTTATCCTGTATCTCTCAAGGGACCAATTATCGCCGGATTTTGCAGGCCGGGTAATCCCGGTAAAAAAAATCACCGTTAAAGACTTTGTAGGAGGGAAACATTGGTATCCCACCACAGAACCAATACCCCAATTCGGAATATGGCCCATGATTGTCGGAACACTCATGGTAACCCTGGGAGCCATACTTTTCGCCCTGCCTTTTGGCATGGCAACCGCCATATTCATGTCGGAGGTAGCCAGCATTCGGTTACGCAATATCCTGAAACCTGTGGTCGAACTGCTGGCAGGTATTCCATCTGTAGTTTATGGATTCTTCGGCCTTATTGTAGTAGTGCCGCTTATTCAACAGTTATTTAAACTGGATGTAGGCGAAACCGTTTTGGCGGGCAGCATAGTTCTGGGTATAATGGCATTGCCAACCATAGTTACGGTAGCTGAAGATTCACTGCGCACTACGCCCAGGGCGTTAAAAGAAGCGAGCCTTGCATTAGGCGCTTCACAATGGCAGACCCTTGTCAGGGTTGTGATACCCTACGCTAAATCCGGCATTTCGACGGCGATCATACTAGGTATTGGACGCGCTATAGGCGAAACCATGGCCGTGTTAATGGTAACCGGCAACTCCTCCAATATCCCAACTTCCTTTCTTCAACCAACCCGCACCATACCTGCTACCATAGCGGCCGAACTGGGTGAAACGCCTTATGGGGGATTGCATTTCAGCGCATTATTTGCTCTGGCAATCATCCTGTTCCTCTTTACCATCATAATAAACCTAACTGTTGAGGTAATAAAAAACAGGAGCCAGAGAACCTGAAAAATTTAAAGGAACATAGCAAACTCAATTAGATGGAAAATCAACCGGAATATACACTTGAACTCGCTGTCAGGGATTATGAATGTGATTTGCAGGGAATTGTGAATAATTCAGTTTATATGAATTACCTGGAACATGCCAGGCACGAATACCTGAAAAGTACGGGAATTGATTTTGCATCGCTGGCAGCACGCAAGATCAACCTGGTAGTAGTACGTATTGAAGCGGATTACAAATCATCACTCATGCCAGGGGACCTGTTTTCAGTCAGCGTAAAGGTTGAACGTATTTCACCTCTTCGTTTTTGCTTTCTCCAGGAAATCCGCCGGATTATTGACAACAGGCTGATCATACAGGCCAAAGTAATAGGTTCAGCATTAAATGCCAATGGCAGGCCCGAATTGCCAAAGGAACTGGAAGATGTATTCGGAAAATAGAGTGAAGAGTACATCATTGTTTTAGAACAAAGCAAATACCCGCAAGCACTTAACCCATCAGTATCACCGTGAATACAAAACAACTGAAACAAAAAATAGCTTTTTCCATCTTTGGAGCCATGAGTTTTATCGTGGTTGCCATCCTGGTTATCATACTGGGATTCATAGTAGTGAGAGGCATAGGAGTAATCAACTGGGAGTTTCTGACTGCCATGCCCAAGGACGGGATGACCCATGGTGGAATTTTTCCGGCCATAGTCGGAACGGGTTGCCTGGTGCTTGGAAGCATGATATTTGCCTTCCCGGTCGGGGTGCTCTCAGGTATATACATCAACGAATACCTGAACGAAAGCTGGCTGAAGAAGTTTTTGCGCATGATGACCAACAACCTGGCCGGAGTTCCTTCCATTGTTTTCGGCTTATTTGGCATGGCTTTATTTGTTAATTACCTGAAGTTCGGCGATTCAATCCTGGCCGGTTCCCTGACATTAGGACTCCTGGCCCTACCTGTCGTCATCAGGTTAACTGAAGAAGCTCTAAAGACTGTTGATGATAACCTTCGATTGGGTAGCTATGCGTTGGGTGCAACCAAAATACAAACCATTCAGAAAGTGGTTCTGCCGGTAGCCTTCCCAAATATTCTCACTGGACTCATACTATCTATCGGCAGGGTCTCTGGTGAAACTGCCCCCATTCTTTTTACGGTAGCCGCTTACTTCCTGCCACGCCTGCCCCACAGCATCAAGGACCAGGTGATGGCGCTACCCTACCATTTGTATGTTTTGGCCACCAGCGGAACCAACATGAAAGAATCCCGCCCAATGGCGTATGGAACAGCCCTGGTACTGGTTTCCATCGTACTGATCATAAATGTTACCGCCAGTTTACTCCGCCGGCGCATGCAGAAAAAAACAAAAATGAACTAATCTCTTGTTTGAAGTCTCAGCCAATTCATTTAACAAATCAAGTACTAACTATTTGAACACTTTGAACCATTGAACCCTTTGAACCCCTGAACCCTTGAACCCTTTGAACCTTTGAACCCTTGAACCTTTGAACCCTTTGAACCCTTTGAACCTTTGAACCTTTGAACCTTTGAACCTTTGAACCCTTGAACCTTTGAACCCTTTGAACCCTTGAACCTTTGAACCTTTGAACCCTTGAACCTTTGAACCTTTGAACCCTTGAACCCTTTGAACCCTTTGAACCCTTGAACCTTTGAACCCTTGAACCCTTGAACCCGTTTAACTCTTCAACCACTAAGGCACCAAGAACACTAAGAGCCACTAAGGATGCAGACAGGTAAAAATGACATCTTTGAACCCGAAGAACTCGTGAAACACTGAAACACTAAAACGCTTGAACCATTGAACCCTTTGAACTCTTTTAACCCTTGAACTCTTTGAACTCTTTGAACCCTTTGAACCCTTGAACCTTTGAACCTTTGAACCCTTGAACCTTTGAACCCTTGAACCCTTTGAACTCTTTGAACCCTTTGAACTTTTTGAACCCTTTGAACTCTTTTAACCCTAGAACTCTTTGAACCCTTTGAACTTTTTGAACCCTTGAACTCTTTGAACTCTTTGAACCCTTTGAACTCTTTTAACCCTTGAACTTTTTGAACTCTTTTAACTCTTTGAACCCTTTGAACCCTTTGAACCCTTTGAACCCTTTGAACTCTTTTAACCTTTGAACTCTTTTAACCCTTGAACTTTTTGAACTCTTTGAACTCTTTGAACTCTTTGAACCCTTTGAACCCTTTGAACCCTTTGAACTTTTTGAACCCTTTGAACTCTTTTAACCCTTGAACTCTTTGAACTCTTTGAACCCTTTGAACTTTTTGAACTTTTGAACCTTTGAACTCTTCAAACTCTTTGAATCCTTTGAACCCAATCACTCAACAAATGACCCAAGCAGAAGCAAAGAATGTTAATGTATGGTATGATGATTTTCATGCATTGAAAAACATCAGCATGACATTCGAACCCAATACAGTTACTGCATTAATAGGCCCCTCGGGCTGTGGAAAGTCCACTTTTCTCCGCCTGTTCAACAGGATGAATGATCTCATTCCCTTATTCAGGTTGGAAGGATTGGTGACCGTGAACGACCAGAATGTATATTCGAAGGAAGTCCGTCTCGACGAAATGCGTAAGAACGTTGGCATGGTTTTCCAGAAGCCGAACCCCTTTCCCAAGTCGATATATGAAAATGTAGCCTATGGCCTGCGTGTTAATGGTATAAACAACAGAAAGGTCCTGGACGAAACGGTAGAACGCTCCCTAAAGCAGGCCGTTTTATGGGACGAGGTAAAAGATTCGCTCAAGAAATCAGCAATGGAACTCTCAGGCGGACAGCAACAGCGTCTGTGTATCGCCCGGGCATTAGCTGTTGAGCCTAAACTTATACTGATGGATGAGCCGGCATCGGCACTGGATCCTATTTCCACTTCACGCATCGAAGAACTTATTTTCGAATTAAAAACTGACTACACAATCATAATAGTCACTCATAACCTGCAACAAGCCGGACGTATCAGCGATTCAACAGGTTTCTTCTACCTTGGCGAACTGGTTGAGTATAACCTGACTAAAAAGATTTTTCTCAATCCCGATCAGGAGCGCACCCAAAATTATATAACCGGCAGGTTCGGTTGAGAAGCAATATTTCGGTTGGCAAATTTCAGGTATGTAAAATGGATCCTATGATACTGCCCAGGGCAACTCTTTAACTTCCCTTCACCCCATACCTGTCTACCAATGCTCCCCGTGTTCTGCAAACTACCTCTTCTGTTCCCTAAAACCTAAACCCCAAACCCTAAATCCTTGTAAAATGACCGTAATCGATAACAGCATTCAGCAAATAAGAACCGACCTGCTCCAAATGTGGACACTGGTAATCAACCAGATGGAAAAAGCAAGGCTCTCACTTATCAACGGCGACAAAGACCTGGCCCGTGAAGTGAGGATGAACGAAAAACGGGTAGATGCCTTTGAGTTAAAACTCGATATGGACAGCGAGAATACCCTGATGCTAAAAAACCCGGTAGCTGTCGATCTGCGGTTTATCCTATCGGTACTCAAGATCAACTATAACCTTGAACGCATAGGTGATTATGCCAATGCCATCGCCAAGGTCGCCGAGCATTCCGCTGGTCCCATGCCTGAAGATATCCTGCAATCCACGCATTTGCCTGAAATGTTTTTTACAGCCCAGACCATGTTGCAGGAATCGTACAATGCCTTCGAAAAATCCGACCGCAACCATGTGAACGTACTGTTCGGTATGGATGAAAAACTCGACAAGCCTAATAATAATGCAAACCGAGTGATTTGCCAGCTCATTAAAGAAAAACCGGATGATACCCTTCTGATCCTGGATGCTCTCAATATCATGCGTAAACTTGAACGCACAGGGGATCATATACTGAATGTAGCCGAAGAACTTATCTTCTATTTTGATGCAGATGTTGTAAAGCATAGTAAACTACACAAACATCAATAAACAGTTTCTTCACCTCCAGCATGCCTATGAACTTCTTTAAACAAGTAAAGATACCTAAGCACGCTAATTCAATCTTCTATCGCTTCACTCTTACCCTCTTTTATACCGATTCTCTCAAAAATGGACAAATCAAAATACAACATACTGCTGGTTGACGACGAGGAAGATATCCTCGACTTTGTAGGGTACAATCTCCGCAAGGAAGGATTTAATGTACTCACTTCGTTAAACGGGCGCGACGCGCTGAAACTGGCTAAAAGCCAGGTACCTCACCTGATATTGCTCGACCTGATGATGCCTGAAATGGATGGTATTGAAACCTGCCAGGAGCTCAAGCGTTTCCCTGAACTGAAAGATACTATCATTGTTTTCTTTACTGCGCGTAGCGAGGATTTCACCCAGATACTCGGTTTGGACGCAGGAGCTGACGACTATATCACCAAACCGATCAAACCATCCGTTCTGATCAGCAAGGTTAATTCATTATTACGCCGCTTCCCGATGCCAGAAGAAGAAACTAAAGTTTTCCAGGCCGGTGACATTACCATTGACAGGGAGCGTTATCTGATAGTTATTGATGGAATTGAGATCCAACTGGCACGCAAGGAGTTTGAACTGCTCGATATGCTTGCGAACAGACCAGGGAAAGTCTTTTCCCGCGAAGACATACTGATGCGTGTATGGGACGACGATGTTGTGGTAGGTGAACGCACCATAGATGTTCATATCCGTAAAATACGCGAAAAAACAGGCACCGATCATATTAAGACTATAAAAGGTGTGGGATACAAATTCGATCCTAGGTAAATAACTATGCCTTTTCCTAATTTCAGCCAGCGGAAAGTATTGTATTGACGATTTGCGGTTCTGATTTTTTTGAAATGTATAGCAGACTTAAAATAATGGCTGTAATTAGCTCTAATGGCATACTTTTCGTGAAAGAGCATTATAAACGCTGAAGCATATTCAACAAATACTGTAAGGTTAAAAGTCAAAAAATGCCGGACAGCTGTTCATGATATTTTATGCGGGTTAACAGTTTAAGTCTGGCTCCTATATCCTCACCCCTTGGTTTGGTCGATGTGAATACTCCTGTTAGGGCTTTGTTGAAGTTCCATACTGATGAATAGAAATTTAGTATCGGCTACTGTATAAGTCACCTCAGCACAGGCCTTGAAATATAAAATACGCCGTAATTAATGATGACAATACCTAATACAAAATAATTGACTGGAATTAATAGTAACCCTATCATGAGCGAAACTACCCCTAAGCGATTGGCGCTTGTACTTTCAGTGCTTCTGTCGATCTTGGCGGCTGTGATGATTTATTTTTTTGCTAACATATTCATTAAACAGTATTTCTGGATATTGTTACTTGTTTCTTTTTTCTCAATGGTGCTAGTTCAGTACCTTATTCTGAGGTTTTCGCTCGAAAGGTTTATATATAGTCGCATCAAGCTGGTATACAAGACTATACACAAGCAAAAATTAAGTAAGGACTCTAAAAAAGAACAAATATCCAGCATACACGGTGATATTATTGGAAAAGTGAATGAAGAGGTTGAAAACTGGGTCAGTGACCGCAAGGCAGAGATTGATGAACTTAAACGAATGGAAGTATACCGAAGGGAATTCCTTGGAAATGTATCGCATGAGCTCAAAACCCCACTTTTTAATATGCAGGGATTTATTCTTACACTTTTAGACGGAGGTATTCATGATCCGAATGTGAACCTTGACTTTCTTGAGAAATCGCAAAAGAATATTGAACGGATGATTACAATTGTTGAAGACCTGGAAGTTATTTCACGGCTGGAAACAGGCGAAGCAAGCCCGCTGCTGTCAACCTTTTCGATTACGGCATTGGTACGGGAGGTCATGGAATTCCTTGAACCTAAAGCCACTGAACGCGAGATAAAGCTTTTATTTGCCGCTGAATATACTGATAACATGTTGGTTCGCGCTGATAAGGAAAAGATACGTACTGTGCTTACAAACCTGATTTTGAATTCAGTTAAGTATGGCAAGCAAAGCGGGCGTACTAAAGTTAGTTTTTACGATATGGATGAGAACTACCTTATTGAAATTTCAGATAACGGCGTTGGCATAGAGGAAAAACATATTGCAAGGTTATTCGAACGGTTTTACCGCGTCGACAAACACCGTTCACGCGCCCAGGGCGGTTCCGGTCTGGGGCTTGCCATTGTAAAACATATTATCGAAGCCCATAATCAAACGGTGAATGTGCGCAGTGCACCCGGCGTGGGTTCGACATTCGCGTTTACATTAAAAAAAGGGTAACGGTCAGCTTTTTCGCCTCTTCTGAAAACAGGCTGACTGCAACCAGTAATGCCGCTGTTGCTGTAATTTATTGAATACATTAAACACTTTCACTTCTCATATATATTTTTGCCTTCCAAGTTTAAAACACATAAACTGCAATTGCTGTATCACCCTGCAATATCCTTTCCGAACCTGTTTTTAAATTTAGCCCAAATCCCGGATTTCAGCAAATACGATTTCCCTCCCAGGAAAATGCCCAGCCAGAAAATGTTGGTACCCACCAGAAGGCAGGTGATTATAATGGAAGTTGTCACCAGGTCCAGTTTCAAAAAAGGGATTAACGGTATTAAACCCCATAATATCCAGGATAGTATGATTAAAAGAAAGCCTGCATTCCTGATTTTCATCACTTTAATATTCATCAGTATGAACGATTTTGACTCAAAAGAATAAATGGAAGAGATTCCAAAAAGCTTAATGCTGAGGTTAAGGTTAAGCGGATAAAACTTAAATCTTGACTTATTCTCTACCTAAGTTATTAAAAGAAAAACTAAGTCGCTTACCATAGGGATTTTTTTTTTGCCAATGTCTCCAAAACGAGGATGACGATGCAAACCTTCAAATCGTTATATATCAAGTTCACGAACAAAGAATATCCGAATAATAATCATCGGCAATAGTCTGTCTCGAACACTTATTTATCCTTTTAAAACGGTTGGTAGGCATGAGATAATCAGAGAACTCGAGAAAATCGCCTAAAACCTGGGTAGATCCACAATGAGTCATGGTGTTTTCTGGTTCTTTATACTCATAGCTTGCCTGCAGGTCAGCAAACTGGTTTCCGGCTAATTCAATTTGCTCCGCATTTGCTTTTGCTGTATTCGTTTTCATAGCTTAATCGTTTATTGTACAAATTTCAGCTAAAAAAGGGCAGTTTAAATACAAAAAAGTTAATATAATGATTCCTTAAAAGTTAAATATAAATAATGTAACATGCTGTTAACATTCATCTTATCATCTGTGAAAATCCAATCTGGGGAAAAATGATCCCGGGAGCCTGTAGAAAGCTTTTGGCTCCGGGAATATCCAGGTACTGCGAAAACTGCAAAACTAATTTAGCCCCTCCTGAATTATCTGAGTATTATAAATCATACTTTTACCAGTGTTCCTATTGCCGATCCCATGCATTGCTATTTCTTTTTTTTATCCTTTTTATGTGACCTGACCAGGTCAGTATACCTCAAATTAACATCATCAAGAATAGACTCCCAGGGATGGTAAATGGATTTGCGGGCTCCCTCCCCAGCTCTCCGGATGGCATGTTGATTTTGCATCAATTCTGTTATCTTCTTTGTAAGATCAGCGGATTCGTTCTCGATAAGGAACCCGTTGACCCCATCTAAAATACTCTCGGCCGAGGAACTGTTGCGGACAACTATAGAAGGAATATCAAAGGCTGCCGCTTCCTGCATGACAAGGGGCGAGTTATCATAAACCGAAGGAAAGATAAACAAGTCGGTGGCAGCATATACATTCTGAAGTTCAAGGCGATCGGTCAAAACACCCAGGAAAACGACATTATCCTGTAAATTAAACTTTTTTATAAGCTTTTGCATGGCTTCGGAAGCATACCCTTCGCCCACAAAAACCATTTTAAATGCTTTCCCTTGATCCCTCAGATGTTTCAGCGAATCGATAATCAATCTCACATTTTTTTCCCACCTATGCTGGCCGACGAAAAGCATAACAAATTCATCAGAACCAGCGTGTATCATTTTCAGTCCTTTTTTTCGGTATGCAACCCGTTTTAACTTATCAGGAATTAGCATATCGCTTCCATTAGGCATAATTTCATAAGAACCTTTGTATCCGTATTCCTGCAGGGTCAATCCGGTCGATTTATTGGGAACCCATACGAGGTGAGCTGAATTGTAGAAATCAATTGTAAAAGTTACAAGGAAATCTAAAAACAGATCATTGTTGACCACTTTCCTGAAATCATCCCTGTATTTGGTATGAAAAGTTGTTACCAGGGGAATATCCAATTTCCTGGAAATTTTCAGAGCTACCTGCCCGCTGATAAACGGGCAGTGTGCATGAACCAGATCAAAATCAATCTTTTTGATTTTCTGTTTGAATTGTACATCGATCAAGGGCAATCCAACCCGGTACGGATTCATTCCAGGGAGTAAAATTGACTTAAACCTGTATACCTTATATGGGACATGGTCTTCATAATCAGATACTTTAGGTGCTATAATCATGCTCTTGCCATACTTTTCATTGAGCCATCGCGCATAGTTATGAGCTGTCATCCCAACTCCATCCATGATCGGAAAATAGGAATCATTAAATTGTCCGGTTGTGATTTTCATGTCTTTTTTTTACAAATATCGGTATCAGAATTGCAACTACCTCACTGTTAACTATTTGTTAGCAGAGAAATAACAATTACATGATCCTCCCTCCTATTCTAACAAAACCACGATTATTCAAGAACATAAAATCATAATCTCTTCATTCTACTCTTACCCTATGGAAATTAAATTTAGAATACCACAGGTTCAAATTCTAAAACTAAGTGATAAAAAGTTATCTTTTTTATTGCTATATATATACTATCGATATGTTTTTTATCGTTACTTTGAACATCAGTTTGTCGATTTTCAATTCAGGTAAATTAAAGTATTGTCAATATGAGAGTTAAATATTTATTGCCGTTCATCATTTTCCTGGTTTTTAGCAACCATATACAGGCTCAGAAACCATCACGTGTAACCATCAAAGGAAGTTTACAGGATACCGTTCATGAAGCAGTACCTTTTGCCACGGTGATGCTGCTTAGTCCCGCAGATTCATCCCTGGTGAACTTTACCACGAGCAATGATAAAGGTGAATTTGCATTTAACAATGTAAAAAACAACAAATACCTTTTCAAAGTCTCGCATATGAGTTTTCTGCCCCTGCAGAAAATCATTGAACCCTCGGCAACCGAACTCAACGATTTACTGGTTATTCCTATGAAGCCTATCTCGCAGCTGCTGCTGGAAGTTGTTATACGGGCGGCCAAGGCACCTCTGCGAATACGGGGCGATACGGTTGAATACGATGCCACAACATTCAAAGTTCCGCCCGGGTCAACTGTTGAAGACCTTCTCAGGCGCTTGCCTGGAATAAACGTGGATGCCGACGGCAATATCAGCGCCCAGGGCAAAGATGTCAAACGGCTATACGTGGACGGGAAAACATTTTTCGGCGACGATCCTAAGAGTGTAACCAAGAACCTGGGTGCCGAATCCATCTCAAAAGTCCAGGTTTATAACGAAAAATCGGAACAGTCGCAACTTACCGGTGTCGACGATGGTTCGAAGGAAAAAGCCATGAACCTGGAGCTGAAGGATGAATTCAAAAAAGGTGCATTTGGCAAAGTATCCGTTGCTGCAGGTACCGAGGATCGCTGGGCCAGCCGTGCCAATTACAACCGGTTCAACGATAAAACCCAGCTTTCGTTTATAGGCTATGGAAATAACATCAACCAGACCGGAGTTAACTGGGAAGACTATGGCGAATTTAAAGGAAATAATACCTTTAATGATTTCGATAACGGTGATTTCGGATTTAACCACTACGGAAGGGGATTTTATTATTTCTCAGGTGACGATTCACCCCTGAACAACTACAACGGAAAGGGCCTCACCGAAAATTACGGGGGTGGCGCTAACTTTAATTACGACCACAAAGGAACCAAGTTCAATTCGAGTTATTTCTACAACCAGACTCAACTCGACTATAAACAAAATACCTACAGGAAGACCTTCGTCGACGATGCCTCCGCTTTCACTAAAAACGACACCCTGAAATTTTCCGATTTCCGTTCAAGCCATAGCCTGGGAACCCGATTTGTGCGCGAATTCGATTCAAGCAATAAACTGATTGTCAAAGCTAACTTCCGGTATTCGGCTAACAACAACCAATCGAACAACACCCAGCAATTCTCCGATTACAACCTGCACCCCTATAACAACCTTGACCTGAACAACAGCAACGACCTGTCGTCGTATAAAATCACCACTGCTGCCATATACCGGCACCTTTTTAAAAAGAAAGGTCGTTCTTTTGCTGTCAGTGGCGGGTACAACACCAGCCTGAGCGATGGTACTGAAAATTACCACTCAATCAACTCGTTTTTCCAGGCAACTACACCTACCGAGCAAATCAAGCAATTGATTAACAATGATAAAAATGTAAACGAGATAAAATCGAGTGCACTCTATACCGAGCCACTATCAAAGAAATTCTACCTGGAGTTCTTTTACAACCTTAGCCAACTGACAAATAAAAGCAACCGGCAGGCAAGCGAACCCTCACTGAACCAGCGCATCGACACCCTCAGTTCTTATTACAGCCAGGTTACTCTTTACAACCGATTAGGTTCTGTTTTACGATATTCCTTCAATGGATTCAATGCTTCAGTGGGTGTCGCCGAGCAACAATTAAAACTTACGGGTCATACTGCCCCGGATAAGGGACAGGGCTGGGATACCATCGGCGTGACTAAATCCTATCCTAACTTTACTCCAAACCTTGATTTAAATTATGAATTCAAGAACCACATGAGGATTGAGGCAGGCTACAGCAACGAAATAACCGCCCCGGATTTCAACGACCTCAAACCGGTGACCAATACCAGCAACCCTGCCTACCAGGTGGTTGGAAACCCCGACCTGGTCCCGGAGCATTCAAATAATATTAACCTGGGGTTTAATTACTGGAACCCTTCCTCTTTCGCCAGCGTAGGTATAAATGTACAAACCGGTATTACAAATAATCCGATTGTCTACAACCAGGTGACTGTCTTTGAAGAAGGGAAAGGAATGATTACCATCTCTACCCCCGAAAACATGGATCAGGGTACCAGCATAGGGTCCTGGCTCTGGTCGAATGTGCCGGTGATAAAAACCAAGCTAACCATCGAAATAAACGGCGGATATAATTCTTCCACCACCCCTACCCGTATCAATGCAGTACTCGACAAGATACAGTCAGGAAGCTTTAATATTGGGAGCACAGTTAATTTCACTCCCGGAACAAAGCTATTGCTCACCGCCGGAGGCTGGGGTACTTTTAGCAAAATACGGTATTCGGAAAACAAAGAACAAAACCAGGACTTCTTTAATTACTCCCTGAGTTCCTCTGTGAAATGGCAATTTATCAACCGTATGTTCTTCGAGAGCAACTTTGATTATTCCGTTTATAAAAACGACAAATACAATTTCGACCAGTCTGTCCCTCTGTGGAATGCGTCGGTGAGAAGAATCATAGGGAAAACCAATAAATTTGAGATGCGGCTGGCCGTTTTCGACATTTTTGATAAAAATGTGGATATCAGCCAATATGCCGACAAAAACTATATTGAAAGAAGTACTGCAAATACCCTGGCCCGGTACTTTATGCTAAGTTTAACCTACAATATGAAAGGGTTTGAAAATAAACTGTCGAAAAACAGGTTCTGGTAGAAGTACACGGGCTTAAGCCCGGTCTACTATGTCTTCTATTCTTCAACATTTAATGAATGCATCACATGAAAATAAGATATCCGTTATTTGCTACAGTCTTACTTTGCCTGCTGTTTTCCCCTGGCAGGGAATTGAAAGCCCAAACTATGGAAGGAACCATTAAGTACCTGCTGACGCAGAACTGGGCCAAAATGATGGCATCGGTCGATTATATCAGCAAACAGCAGCGCGACAGGGAAATGTATATGTGGGGAAACCGTTCGGAATGGAAAACCTTTACACTCCTCCATTTTAACGCTACGGAAACAAAATACGAAACCTCGGAAGAAGAAGCCGAACCCGGCAGCGAAGGCTGGAGCAACCGCAAGGAAACCTTCTTTATGAAACGTAATTTTCGGGATAAAACCATATTCGACGGCATTACACTGCTCGGCAAAACGTACCTCATCCACGACAGTATTGCTCCCCCTGCATGGAAGATCTTAAACGACATGAAGGAAGTTTCCGGGCATATCTGTATGAATGCCTCTATGACTGATACCCTGCGCAAACAAAACACCATAGCCTGGTTTGCCCTCGACATGCCCATTAGTTCAGGACCCGACCGTTTTACAGGTTTACCGGGGATGATTCTCGAAGTAAATATTAATGATGGGGCACTTATACTCACCGCCGATAAGATCGATATTAAACCCCTCACAACCGAACTGGATATCCCTCTTAAGCTCAAAGGGAAAAAAATAAACAGGGCCGAATACACTAAGTTGCTTGAAAAGCAGATCAAGGAACGCAAGGATGCCGATGAGCCCTGGTTTTGGGGAATCAGCTATTAGCCAGCCCGACAAAGCCGGTACAACAAACCTGTATACCAGGAATAATGATATTTATAGCCGGCGATGCCTGATTCCGATAGCCAAACAACCGGCAGCCGGAATCATCCTTACGGTTATTTCGGATCAGAATCAAAACTTGGTGATTGAATAATTGTGTTGAAGATTTTTGAAGGTTTATATTGCAATCATTATTGTCCGGCAAAAAAGATATGTCGTCCCATACGGGACTTTTATAAAATCTTATCGACCTCTCTACCAATATATTGTCTACGGGACAGTCCGCCTCTTGCGGACTGAATATTGGTAGAAATCAAAGTAACCCCTCGAGTCGCTAAAATCCGCCTCTAGCGGACGATATATCAATCAATTAAGAAAAAAGGACCAAAAAAAAATATAGAGTGAAAGATTTTTTTCGTTTATTCCCCAACTTTTGAATTGAGCCCATATTTCCTGCTTTTAACGGGTCTAAAGCATTCACGCTGAACCCGTATCACTAAGTTTTTAACATACGGCAGTTAATAAAACACAATAAATAAGTGGTTTTCTTGTTATAGCTAAGCAAATTGTGAATACTTTTGTAGAACAAACCACAGTTATTCAGTCATCACTACCTACAACTTATGAAGAAAATAGCAGCATTTCTTGCAACTATCATAATTCTCACGATACTGCTTTCGGCTTGTGGCACTTCGGAACAATGTGCTGCTTATGGAGAATATAAACACTATCGTGTAGAAAGCAGATAGCATAGCTGGTTCCCGGTATTTTTATTTCCTGACATTACATGCAACCAAACCGTAGCTTCGTTGTTTATTATTCACAGACACAGCTTATGCGGTTTGCGCTTTTCATAGTAATCATTTCACTCTCTTCCTTATTTCCTTGCGTTGCGAATGCCCAGGAGGATGTTACCGTGGCCGACACGGTAGATATGGGGTATTTAATGCGGAGAGAAAAGTCAGGAAATATCATGCTTCATACCCTGGGCTTTGGCCTTGGAATGCGGTTTGGAAATAATAAGACGTATTATAAAAACCGCATGTTCGAATTCGACCTGCTCGAAATGAAGGCCCCTAACCAGGTGCACCGATATAACGAGAACTTCCCGAATCCCAGGAGCTACGTTTACGGAAAGCTGAATAACCTGTATATACTTCGCGCAGGCATTGGCCGGCAACTGCTGGTGAACAGGAAACCTTACTGGGGTGGAGTCGAAGTGAGGGCTTTTTACTACGGAGGCTTCGACCTGGGGCTGGCTAAGCCAAGTTACCTGTACATTGCATACTATACTGTAATTGACAACATTTTGGTTGTGGATCACATTGCGCTCGAACGCTATAACCCGGAAAAGCATTTTCCATACATAGGCGTTAATCCTACTTTGCTCTGCGATATCTACGGCCGTGGTCCCATACTTAGTGGTTTCGATAAAATTAAACCTTACCCGGGTTTATATGCCAAAGGCGGGTTTAATTTTGAATTCTCTGCCCAGAACGACCGCATCAAAGCCATCGAAGTCGGGGTGACCGTCGATATATTCCCAAAACCTGTCCCCGTAATGGCTTTCAGCAAAGCCGACTATTTCTTTATTACCGGCTACCTGAGTTTCCACCTGGGCAAAAGATATAATTAGCCGGGAACCATTCCAAACTGCTTTAAGTAAAGTCCGTTTTGTCCTGGCTAGTTTGCAGGATTAACTGAGCCAGGCTTACAGAAATATGCAATAGAATCCGGTTGCAAATACAAAAACCATATTGATTAAAGGAACCACTGGCTCTCACCTTTCGATAAAACTGCTTCTTTTAAATAAAACCAGTCCACATCCTTTACCCCCCGGGCTGCCAGCCTGGAATGGAATCTCCCGAAAACGCAGGGGTTCCAGGTCTAAGCCTCAGTTTTTGAGTAAAATCCCTCAGCATGTCTTTAATCACATCCGGGCTCATCTCTTCCTGTATGCGCTGCCGGTAGGAAATGCGGGTGTCGGCATCGTGAATCCGATGATAGGTGCGCAACGCCAGGTAGACGCTCATGGGTTGTACAGTGTCAAACTGAGCCGTATTGAAATTTGCCTGTACGCAAAGTGATGTGGGGATATTGGGGTCCTCACTGTCAATAAAAAGCACCAGCTCATCCTCAAAATGGCCAACCGCTTTCAAATCTGCAACTTCGAGCGAACGATCCTTCTTTTTCATAGTACCCCCTGCTTTAAAATTAGTAACCACGATAATTTGGCAGGTACTAATATACTAAATTTCAGGCATATTTACAAAAGGTTGTGCAGCCCCCTGTATGCTTATGTAGGATAGACATGCAAGTAGAACAACCATCGCAAAACAAACAGACCAAACTACAAGATATGCTTCGTTCCTGCAATATTTATAACTGAATCGCATTTATATGTCCGCACTCAGCATGATTTTAAGTAATCAAATTAATCAATACTGTTCATAATCTATGTACGGATCCAAAAAGCCAATAAGTATATCACTCCCTTTCAAGGTCTATTTCCACGTTGCACATTTCTCCATTGTTCACAATCATCTGCAAAACCTGGGTTTTATAACCCGCTTTACTTACGGTAAGGGTATATTTCCCTTCTATCAGCGATTTTACATAGAATCCGCCATTTTCGGCGGTATATTTCACACTCTTACTTAGCTCGGAACCCGCTTTGGTGGCATTGCCCTCCATTTCAGCTTCTTCTATTTCTGCTTTTACACCTTCAATACCCTCTCCGGTTTCTTTGTCGCTCACCTGCACCTTCAGTGCCAGGGTTCCGCTTCCATATGTAACCATGCGCCTCAGGTTTTCGTACGAATGACAAAAATCGGGTTGTGTGTCTTCCAGCAAGGCTACCAAAGCATCGGTCTTTACCAGTATGGCATCATTCCGCTTAAACCGCAGGTTTAGGTTAGCCGTAACCTGCTTGGTTTCGTCAATACCCATTTTGGGTTGGGGCAGCGCCTGCTCATAGGCCTGTATCAGCCCTGACAGCGTGCTGGCCGTTTCACTGGTAAATCCATACGGTCCCAGTACATCAGCATTAGCCAAAGCCAGGTCCAGTATAGCAGTTACTTTAGGCTTAACCATAATGCCCGGCAAGTGCCTTATTTCGCTGTCGGCCAGCCTGGCTTGTGAAAGAAGTTCGGGTTTCTCATTTACGGTGGCATAGGCCACTACCTGTTTCGATACCCTTAATGCAGCAGTAATCAAGGCATCCAGCGACACCTCCCTGGCATCGCGTAAGCCCGACTTGTCAATACCCTGTTTTTCAGCCAGCTCGTCAATAGCCTCGCAATTTTCATTGAAATCGACAACTAATCCGGAGGCTTCCGGTAATGGCTTCATGGCTTCTTCATTTTTGCTGAACAGTTCCTTTACCAACTTGTAGGAACGTAGCTTGCTTTCCTGTCGTTGATTCATAATTTGATTTTAAAGGTGAATACTGTAAGAAGAGTAATCCAAGTAAAATAAATAGCAGCAAATAGCAATACAAATATAATCATATATAATGCTTTTCCAGTCACTTGTGAAAAATATTTTAAAATATTTTTCACAAGTGTTCTATAATTCTTACAGCCAACTTACTTTCCCCTTGGCATGAAAATACCTCTGCACTAAATCATTATTCTATACCTCTTAATTAGGGTCTGCTGTTTAAATAACAAGGGCTTGTTCGCCAGGTAATTATGCCTATA
>JBAXXB010000058.1:0-18685 GCA_037128115.1 Bacteroidota bacterium | reverse complement strand
TGTAAATCTTCTCCAAGAAAATATAAGGCAGACACAGTTCTGTGAACACTCCCGAACACCCCTAACTTTATGTCAGTTAAACCAGCTTTAATATCTCCAGAACCAGAATTAATACCTTTGGAACTATCTTTTATATCTTCTGAACCAGATTTAAATAGGTAAAAACCATCTTTAATATCTTCCGAACCAGATTTAAATGGGTAAAAACCACCTTTAATGCCTCCGGAACCAGATTTAAATGGGTAAAAAGCACCCTATATATCTCCGGTCCCGGAATTTATATCCCAGGTACAAATAAAGTGCCTCCTATCTCTGTTAAACCAGCATACCCGGTAGCACACCCGCAAGTATAAACCCCTATCTTTGAAGCGGCGAATCCGGGCCGGTTTTTCCTTAAGATAACACCAACATTAACGGGCTTCAACCCTGAATTTTGAAATTACAATAAAACAACTTTTTATACCAATACGGCAAAGCCGATTCAGCACTATATCCATGGTTCTATACGATACAATCCAGTTGCTATTCTCGCGGTATAGAAGCCGTATTGAAAATTTACGGATTGCCGATGTACGGCTGGGCGTTCATCTTACGGCCATCAGGTTATCGGATGACTGTTTAGGAGTAGCTGCCACCCTGGCTGATAACCAATCCTTTTGCCATAAAAACAAGCGTGACTTTGGCGATTTTACTCCTACCAAAATTACCGATGCAACAGTTACAGGGCTGTTCGAAAGCAAAAAAAGTTCTGCTATTATCGACACACTGAAAGTGGCAGTCCTAAACGCGATATCCTCATCACTACCCCTGGACCCCATATACCGTGTACTTGAAGACATGGATCCCATCGACCTGGTGGATTTGCAATCGCAAAAAACCATCACCATTGTTGGGGGCTTTCAGTCCTATATTCAGAAAGTCGTGGAAACCGGCAACAGGCTATTCGTACTCGAAATGAATGAAAATGCACTTTCGGCTGAGCAAAAGTCTTTTTATGTACCGGCAAACAAATACAGGGAAGTGATACCCCAGTCGGATATTGTTATTATCACGGGTCTCACCCTGGTAAACAATACCATCGACGGCCTGCTTTCAGCCATTTCACCCGGAACCCAGGTCATAGTCACAGGCCCGTCGGCCGGCATATTGCCTGATATTCTGTTTGAGAACCATGTGAACATCATAGGATCAACGCGTATAACACGTCCAGACCTACTGTTTGATATCGTAAGCCAGGGAGGTGCCGGGTATCATCTGTTTAAATATTGTGCCCGGAAAATCTGCATACTGCATGAATGAAAAGACTGAACTCAGCGAGACCTGGATCAAGGCATCCATTACAGGCACCATATGGGCAGCTTCTGAAATTGTACTTGGAAGCTTCCTGCATAACCTCAAAGTACCTTTCAGCGGGAACATACTAACAGCCATAGGCATTATTATCCTGATTTCGATCAGCTTCAGCTGGAAAGACAAAGGATTGTTCTGGCGGGCAGGATTAATATGTGCTATTATGAAAACCATGTCGCCCAGCGCGGTGATCTTCGGGCCCATGATAGCCATACTGAGCGAAGCCTTGCTGCTCGAACTTTCGGTGCGCCTGCTAGGAAAATCATATTTCAGTTATATTATAGGCGCCATGCTGGCCATGTCGTGGAACCTGTTTCAGAAAATCATCAACTTCATACTGTTTTACGGATTCAACATCGTCGAACTATACAAGAACCTGGTAAAGTATGCCGAAAAGCAGCTTCAGATCCCCTTCGACCTGGTATGGATGCCCCTGATCGCTTTATTGGTTGTTTATTGCGTTTTAGGCCTGGTTTCCGCAATTATCGGGATAAGAGTCGGCCGAAAAATAGTAATTCAACCCGCCGAAAAACTGGATTCAATTACCACCGGGTCCTTTGCCGGTAAAACTGCCCGTACAGAATCGCCTTTCCCATATTCCATTAGCTGGCTTTTTGCCGATATACTTTTAATTGTCAGCTCATTAATATTGCTTAATCAAACAACCTGGGTTTTCTGGAGCATTTCCATTACTGCCGTCACCGTGGCATGGGCCTTACGGTATAAACGCGCCTTACGGCAGCTGTCGAAACCCAAATTCTGGATATTCTTTGTCCTGATAACTATGATCACCGCTTTTGCTTTCACACTTATTCAACCCGGCGCGCATAGCCTTACCCAGGGCCTGCTTACGGGCTTGCAGATGAATTTCAGGGCGGTAATTATTATCGTTGGTTTTGCCGTACTGGGAACCGAATTATACAATCCCGTGATCCGCGCATTTTTTCTCAAAACATCCTTTAAGCAGTTACCCCTGGCATTGGAGCTTTCGTTCGAAAGCCTGCCGTTGATGATAGCCAGCATTCCCGACTTCAGGACAATACTTAAAAATCCGGTTTCCGTGCTGTACCGTGTTGTCTCCGTTGCTGAATTCCGCTTATCCGAAATACAAACTAAGCAGGCTAAAAAAATATTTATCACATCCGGCAAGGTAGGCGAAGGGAAAACCACGCAATTGCAGCAGATCGTTGCCTTATTAAAGCAAAAGGGTATCACCGTAGGCGGCATCTTGTCACCCAGGATCATGGAGAACAAAGAAACGCTGGGTTACGATATCATTGATATCGTGAATGATGCCAGGGAAATATTCCTGAGAAAAAACGCCGATGGAAAGCTTAAGAAAATCGGCAGGTATGGTATTTTACCGAAAGGCCTTTTATTGGGTAAGGGTGCTTTATCGGCATCGAAAAACAGGAGAAACAAAATTGTCGTTATCGATGAGGTAGGCATGCTGGAACTGGAAAACCAGGGATGGGCCTTACAAATCGCTGACCTTATCGCGGCATCCGACAGCCATCTGCTTTTGGCAGTCCGGGATTCACTCACTGAACAGGTGGTCCTAAAATGGAACTTGCAGGTATATGCTGTCTACACCCTTGCTGAATTTGATCATGAAAAGGCTTGCCATTCCATCCTGGAGGCTATAAGCTGATTTCCAACGACAGTTTAGCAATTCTCAGCCTTTTGCCACTTTAGCCTGTTCCCAATAAACGTCCATCTCGGCCAGGTTCATATCGTGCAGGCTCTTGCCGTCGGCATTAACCGCTTTTTCCAGGTGTTTGAAACGGCTGATAAACTTACGATTGGTGCGTTCAAGGGCCGTTTCGGGGTTTACATCTATAAAACGGGCATAGTTTACGAGGGCAAACATCAGGTCTCCGAACTCCATTTCGGTTTTAAGTGTGTCGGCCCCGTTCTGCAATTCATGTTTCAGTTCGGCTATTTCCTCCTCTACCTTTTCCCACACCTGCGAAGCATTGTCCCAGTCGAAGCCCACACCACGGACCTTGTCCTGAATACGATATGCTTTCACCATGGCCGGCAGCGACATAGGCACGCCTTCGAGTACCGACTCGCGGCCTTCTTTCAGCTTTATTTTCTCCCAGTTGTCCTTCACATCGGTGGCACTGCTCACTTTTATGTCGCCATAAATATGCGGGTGGCGGTGGATCAGCTTTTCGTTGATCCCCTTCAATACATCGGCTATGCCGAATACGCCCGATTCTTCTCCCAACTTTGAGTAGAAAACCAGGTGCAGCATCAGGTCGCCCAATTCCTTTCGCACTTCATCCAGGTTCTTTTCCAGTATAGCGTCCGACAACTCATAGGTTTCTTCTATAGTCAGGTGCCTGAGTGAGTCAAAAGTCTGTTCCTTGTCCCAGGGGCACTTCTCCCTGAGTTCATCCATAATATTGAGCAGCCGCTCAAATTCAGCCAGTCGTTGGTCCATTGCAGAATATTTATGGCAAAGGTACGCATTGCCTGAAGTCCAATTGCAAAAGGTTGATAAATGCTGAATGATTAGTCCAGGTAAATTTCCACCCGCAAATCCCAAATCCCAAATCGTAAATCGTAAATCGTAAATCGTAAATCGCACATTTCTCACTCCTATCCAAACGAAAACGCTTGAATTAAAAATAAAAACTTTGCCACATGCACGAATGGCAGTAATTTTGCGTTATGATGGTGGCCTTTCGCGGGCCATTTTTATTAAACTCCTGAGAATGCCCCCGGAAAAATTGAAAAAATATCTGCTACTACTTCTTTTACTCGTGCTGCTAAGGGCTCCGGCCATGGCACAGCATAAACTATGGGGGTCGAACCTCCTGCTCGAAGGAAGGGTGAATTATGGGTTTATGATCAACCACCACCTGGAAATGAAAATTTTCAATGCGCATTTCCCTGCATTCGAACTTAACATTGGAAAAGAGACTTTTGGCAGCGAACGCTGGCAATACCTCTACGGCTATCCAATTATTGGTGTAAGCTACTGGTATTCGCAGCTCGGGAATTCCACTTTCCTGGGTAGCGCGAATGCCGTGTTCCCCTATGTAAACTACCCCATCATAAGGGACCGGAAACATGAACTCAACTTCCGGGTAGGGCTTGGACTGGCATACCTGACTAAACGCTTCGACAGGCTCGAAAACTACAAGTATATAGCTATAGGGTCGCATGTAAACGCAGCCATAAACCTGATGGCAGAATACCGCTGGCGTTTCAACCCAAGGATGAATGTTGCCGTTGGGTTGGCCCTTATGCATTTCTCGAACGGCTCGACCAAGACACCGAATTATGGAATCAATACACCTTCGCTCAACCTTGCATTTGCGTATCGCCTAAGCAAAGAAAACTCATACCTGAGCCGGAAGCTGATGCCCTCCCTCTATATTTTTGAATTTCCGGGTACCAAATCACTCGATTTTTCGCTGGCAGCCACAGCGGCATTCAAGGACATGGGCTCCGAATACGGGAGAACATTCATGATCTACAACTTCTTTGGGACTGCAATGAAACAGGTTTCGTATAAAAGCAGTTTTGGCCTGGGGTTCGATTTTACCTATAATGAATCGGATTTCTATTTTGCCAAACTTGACCATGTGGAATACACCCGTAACCTGCAGTTGTGGCGCCTGGGCTTTGGCCCTGTTTACAAACTCAGCATGGCGAAACTCTCGTATAATTTCGGGCTGGGCTATTATGTAAAAGCCGTGATGGCCCCTACTCACACCTATTTCAAACTGGGCATTCAATACCAGGTTACCCCTATGCTTTTCGCGAACCTGACATTAAGAACCCATTTCGGGCAGGCCGATTTCGTAGGAATAGGCATTGGATATAAAATACCCTGGATTTACAGCAAGAAATCATGATGACAAGAAACCGGATGACAACATCACTTGGGAACAAACGGCAGAAAACTCTGGCCGGCCTCATCATTGTGGTCACTGCGCTCATGTTCACATCCTGTGCCAAAGACCAGTGGTTCGACTTTGCAAAAAGGGCCGGAAATACCGTAACCATCAACAGGCCTGTCAGTAGTAATTTCACAAAAATATACCTCAACGATGATGTTGACCTCATCATTACACAGGGAAACACTTACAGCATCACACTCACAGGCGGTGAAAACCTTTTACCCGGTATCGAAACCAGTATAAGCGACAGCGCACTCTCCATCAGTAACACCAATACATTCAACTGGCTTCGGTCGTACGACAATAAAATAACGGCTTATGTTACTTTACCCCACATGCTCATTCTTAATTATGAAGCCACAAGTACGGTGACTAATTTGGATACTATAAGGGAAGATTCCTTAGCCATTTCTGCAACAGGTGGCTCTGGGTATATAAAACTAAAAATTATCACTAAACTTGCACATTTATCAATTGCAGGTGGGTGTTCTGTAGATATGGATATCATGGGCAAGTCCGGTTTGAATTTTATTTCTTCATTTGGGTACGGCCCATTCCATTGCCGAAATCTTAAAACAGTTTATACATATATTGCTACAAATAGCACCAACGATTGCTATATTAATGTATCACATCGTCTTGAATACACAATTTCAAATTTGGGGAATATATATTACTTTGGTGATATCGCTGAAATTAAAGGTATAACAACAGGAGAAGGAAAGTTAATTAAATCAGAATAAGTGCATGGATATATAAACTTCCTCGAAGCAGAGCTTTCGAGGTATTACCTGAAAACTATTTCTCTCGCATCAATGCTGCAAGAAACTGTACCCAAATAGAGTAGATGTAATATCTTTTTGAAAAATCGGGAAACACTAGTATCTTCTACCAATAATTATATTTGTCAAATCATCCTGTTCGATAAAATAAATTTAAACATGGCCAAATAGCCAATATGCTTTTTTCAACTTTCTGCCTAAAAGAATTATTGACCAAATAGTATTTTTTGCTACTAGCTTTGTAAGATGAAAAAGCAATAAACAATCTCAACTTAAATGAAACTTATAATTATTTAAAGCATTAGAAATGAAAGCTAAATTTTCAAAAAACAAATACCTGTTAAATTACTGGATTCCAATATTTTTAGTGGCAATAAATTTTGTTTTGAAAATAATTTACCTTGATAAAATGTCGATTGCTAACGATGAACCATTTTCAATATATATCGCACAAATGGATGTTTTTTCAATTGTCTCCCAATTAAGTAAAGGGAACAATCCTCCATTATTTGAAATAATATTGCATTATTGGATCAGCATTTTTGGCATTTCCGCTTTCGCAACAAGATTCTTACCTTTTATATTTAGTGTTATTACGGTAGTATATATTTACAAGATAGGAATATCTTTCTTTAACCATAAAATCGCAATTATTTCGAGTTTGATTTTCACTTTCTCTACATATCATATTTATTTCTCACATGAAACCCGAGTTTATTCTCTATTCGCATTGCTAACAACCATTTCAATGTATAGCTATTTGAGCCTTGTTAAAAACAGAAGTTCGAAACCGAATTTAGCAGCTTTGACATTGGCAAACATTCTACTTTGCTATTCACATTTTTTTGGCATTTTTATTCCAATAATCCAAATAGTTAGTTGTTTGATTTTGAGAGACATTCGAAAGAAAATATTGAAAAATTATATGATTTCTTTATTGGTTTTATTTATTTCCTATATTCCGTACACAAGAATATTAATCTTACGATTTTTAGATTCGACAATAAATGGGACTTGGATACCAGCAGTAACATTTGGAGACTTATACACAATGTTATGGCGTTTTTCAAATACACCTGTTACAACAGTTGTATATATATCTATTATCGGCATTGCATTTGTAAAATTAATGCTGAATCGATCAGATAAACCAACAGTTTATACCAAAATTATTATAGTTTGGTTTTTGTTACCCTATTTTCTCATGTTTATTTCTTCACTAAAATACCTTCCATTCAATGTACCAATTTTCTTTGATAGATATGTGATTTTTATATCTATCGGATTTTATTTAGTAGTTGCTATTAGTATATTTTATGTCATAAAACCATTCAAACAAAAGAAATACTTGTTGTTTTTACCAATTATTATTGCAATAGCAACATGCAACCCAAATGTTGATAATAAAAGACGCGTTTTTGAAGTTATCAGTAAAATTAAAGAGCTCAAGACAAAAGATACATATGTTTATTTTTCCCCAGATTTTTTTGAATTTAATTTTGTTTACTATTATAACCTCGAATATTTCAAAGATTATGGCAATATAAATCTAGTTAGCAAGATTCACGAGAATTTGTACTATGAACATATTTATCCTATAAATAACCCAAATCAAATTAGAGTCAATGCAGATAGCCATATTGACAAAATCTTATTCTTGGACGCATTATCTCAATATCCACAACTCCCCACCTTGGCCTTTGAAAAAAAATTCAAATTAGTAAATACTTATAAATACTATCAAATTTTCATTCTTTACGAATTTGAAAAAAGATGACAAATTTAATTTGTATCCGAACCTATAGAGAAATATTTATAACGTATATATAGGTTTCGCTGTATAGAACAACTTATTACAAGAGAATATCTACAGATTTTTAGTATAAATAATCAACAATATTCAAAATCATTTATAATGTAAAGCCCTGTAAAGCAGCGCTTACATAGCAAAACAGCCATATGCAGATACACTGGTCGGATATGAACAAGGAAAAGTACTGGGAGGTATTTATGCGGGTAGATAAGCTGTAGTGCAGAATTAAGGACAATCAATCCATTGTTTCTTATTTGGAATGTTTAATCCGAAAGAATGCCGGGTTCCCAATTGTAAACCAACCCTGGCAAACCTCCATTTCCCCAAATGCCAAAGCCCCGCCGAAGCAGGGCTTTGAACTGTATTGCAAAAAGGCGAATAGCTTAGTACATTCCGCCCATTCCACCCATTCCTGGATTAGGCATAGCAGGTTCTTTATCATCTTTGCTTTCGAAGATCACGCATTCGGTAGTGAGGAGCATTCCTGCAATGGATGCTGCATTTTCGAGTGCAACGCGGGCTACCTTGGTAGGATCGATTACGCCTGATGAATAGAGGTGCTCATATACTTCGGTACGTGCGTTGAAACCGAAATCATCTTTTCCATCTTTCACTTTCTGAACGATGATGGAACCTTCGAGACCAGCATTGGCAACAATCTGGCGAAGTGGTTCTTCGAGAGCACGTTTTACGATCTTGATGCCTAATTCTTCGTCCTGGTTTTCGGTTTTTACACCTTCCAGTACCTTGATGGCACGGATGTAAGCAACACCGCCTCCGGGGATAGTTCCTTCTTCGATAGCTGCACGGGTAGCATGTAAAGCATCATCGAAACGGTCTTTCTTTTCTTTCATTTCCATTTCGCTGGCTGCGCCAACATAAATAACGGCAACACCGCCACTTAATTTTGCAAGACGTTCCTGCAGTTTTTCGCGGTCGTAATCGGAGGTTGTGGTTTCGATCTGTGCTTTGATCTGGCTCACGCGGGCTACAATGCCTTCTTTTGCGCCTTTACCACTTACGATAGTAGTATTGTCTTTATCAATATTGATCTTTTCTGCCTGCCCGAGGTAGCTCAGGTCAGCATCTTCGAGACGGTAACCCTGTTCTTCCGAAACAACGGTTCCACCGGTCAGAATGGCAAGATCCTGTAGCATTTCCTTGCGACGGTCACCGAAGCCGGGAGCTTTAACGGCTGCAATTTTGAGCGAGCCACGTATTTTATTCACAACAAGGGTAGCAAGTGCTTCACCATCCACATCTTCGGCAATGATAAGCAGAGGACGACCAGTTTGAACCACTTTTTCAAGTATTGGAAGCAAATCTTTCATACTGCTCACTTTTTTATCGTGAATCAGGATGTAAGGATTTTCATAAACTACTTCCATTTTTTCGGCATCGGTAACAAAATACGGTGATATATATCCACGGTCAAACTGCATACCTTCAACTACTTTTACTGTAGTTTCAATGCCTTTAGCTTCTTCGATGGTAATAACGCCTTCTTTCGAAACGGCCTGCATAGCTTCAGCCAGGAGTTTGCCAATGGTTTGGTCGTTGTTGGCCGAAACCGTTGCTACCTGTTGTATCTTTTCGATGCTGTCGCCAACTTCTTTGGATTGTTTTTTCAAATCAGCTACTACAAGAGCAACTGCTTTTTCGATACCGCGTTTCAGATCCATTGGATTTGCACCAGCGGTAACGTTTTTCAAACCGGTAGTGATGATAGACTGAGCCAGAACGGTTGCAGTAGTAGTACCGTCACCGGCTACATCAGCGGTTTTCGAAGCCACTTCCTTTACCATCTGGGCACCCATGTTTTCGACGGCGTCCTTCAGTTCAATTTCCTTTGCCACGGTAACGCCATCCTTGGTAATCTGGGGAGCGCCATAGGTCTTTTCAATGATCACATTACGGCCTTTAGGACCGAGAGTGACTTTAACTGCGTTCGACAAAGCGTCCACGCCTTTCTTCATGCGGTCGCGTGCTTCACTTTCGAATAATATTTCTTTGCCTTTCATATTCTATAGTTTTTTTGAGTTACTAATTATATAACAGCCAGGATGTCGCTTTCGCGCATGATGAGATAATCCTTGCCTTCGACATTGATTTCGGTTCCTGAATACTTACCGTACAATACCTGATCACCAACCTTAACAGTTAAGGGCTCATCTTTCTTACCAGTTCCAATGGCAACTACTGTGCCTTTCTGTGGTTTTTCTTTTGCAGTGTCGGGGATGATAATACCACCTGCTGTCTTTTGTTCGGCTGCTGCCGGCTCAACCAATACTCGGTCGGCCAAAGGCTTTACATTTACCTGTGCCATGTTCTTTACTGATTTTTATGTTAAACGATTAAATAATTTTATTTTAAGTGTAGATGCAGTGTCACATTTCGTGCCAAACTCAGATCGAATAACAGCAGTCACTCCTGACATCGGAGCTCCATTAAACTGACATACAGTATCATAACAGCAAAACACCAACATTTTATACGATATAAGCCTGCCGAAAGATTCGCACAAAAAAAAGAATGTCAGAATGCACGTGACATTCTGACATTCAGAAAATATTTTTCGCCGGCTATTATTTGCCGTCCTTAGGTTTCTGCTGGAAATCCTGAACCGGCTGGGCGTTTTCATCAATATTCTGACGAAGTTCAGTATCGGCTGCACCTTTTTTGCTGCCGCCCCTTGGAATAGCCACAATAGATAAGAGGCAAAGAACCAGGAGGGAAATTGCTAGTCCCCAGGTGAATTTCTCAAGAAAATCGGCTGTCTTACGCACTCCCATATACTGGTTTGAAGAAGAGAAATTGGAGGCTAATCCGCCGCCTTTTGAATTCTGAACCAATACAACTAGTATCATGAGAACACAGGCGATCAGGATCAAAACCGAAATAAAAATAAAAGCATTCATCTGTATTGTTTTTATGTATTTATTAATGTGTTACTTACGTTTCTTTTCAATTTCCTGAATCAGGACTGCAAAGTAACTACTTTTTTCGGGAATAACCAACATGAGTTTCTCATAAATTTTTATAGCCATATTATAATGCCCTTGTTGCTCGTAAATATGTGCCAGTGTTTCAGTTACCATATCCTCCGGCAGGCTTGCACTCAGCCGGGCTTTGTCTTCGGGGTGGTAAAACTCCCTCCTGGGCGCGCTGATACGGGGTTCCTCGCGAATAAACCGTTCAACTAATTCATTATGTGAGGTCAAACCATCAGGTACGGGAGTCTTCTCCTCCGAAATCTCAACTGCCAGCCCTGAAGGTATAGAATCCTCTTCAGTGTATTTAACCTCACTTAAACGCAGGAAAATAGAATCGATCAACGGATTATGCAATATCCTGCTCACCTCCGGTTCCGGGTCAGGTATGGTTTTAGTTGCTTGAATTCCGGCATTTTGCTCTTTCCCGGCTTCAACCTCAGCCTGATTACTGTCAATAAATTTATCAAATACCACGGATTCCTCAGCCAGGGGATGCGAAATCTTCGATTCCCCGCCCTGAAATTCCTGGATTCCCATAGCCACAACCTCTTCATTATCCTCTTTGACCAAAATATCGTCGCCAGGCTGAATCCCGTTTTCTGCAACAAAGCCATTTCCGGAAAGCGCTACAGTGTTTTGAGGATTACCTTCAATCAAACGTTTAAGCTGGCTTCTGTCGCCGGCATAAGCTGCCGCAAGGCGAAGTGCAAGCGGGTATGCCTCATGCCCGGTATTACGAAGGTTCCTTGCAAGCAACATACGCGCCACCTGAAAATAGGGATATTCTTTAACCAGGAGCCAAAGCTCGTCCACAGCCTGATCATCGAGCAAAGACGGGTTTTTAAGATAATGGCTAAATGTTTCAGGAGTCATGGTTCCGTTTCGTAAGTGGGTCCAGGGACGAGATAGTTGGTTATTTAGGTTAACCGGGCTCTATAAATAGATAAAGATTGCATTTAAAGTCTCATCTGGTGATTTATATCAGTTTGCATCAAACCTGTAGACAGGTAGTGATCAGGGTTCGCTATTTCCACTTTGCACAAAACCATCACCTTATGAGTGAAATTCAACTCAGAATATTTCCTACCAATTGACTACCGCTTTATTAAATATATCCTGCGCCAGTTCGTCGTTAATCAGGTCAATTAATGTGGATTCCACATCAGCCAGTCGTTTCTGTGAGTCATAGTCCTGGAAGCGTGAGAAACTGCTTTCGAAATCCTGTTTTGGATCCTGTTTGTTGGTAAACCGCACATTAACCGTAATTTTAAGTCTTTGCAGAGCCGCAACCTGGTCGCCTGTAATAGCTACCGGTTCCGTTGTATAGCCGGTAATTTCGCCTTCAATATTCAGATCCCCGTTGGAACCTACTAAGGAAAGGCTCGATTGGCCGGTAAACTTGTCGCGTATCGCTTCGGTCAATTTTCGGCTAAGAGTAGGCTGAACAAGCAATGAATTGTTAGGCAGGTAGCTGACAGAAATAGTTTTAACGTTAGGTGAGATACTTGCTCCGGTGAATGAATAACTGCAACCCTGCACCAGTAAAAACACCAAAATAGAGGCTACAAATGAAAGCAGCGACAGGAATTGCCATGATGACTGCCTGTAGTTCAGGAGGTTTTTATCCTTTGATTCCATATTCCCTGATCTTGCGGTATAATGTACGTTCCGAAATTCCAAGTTCTTTAGCTGCATTGCGACGACGGCCTTCATGTTTATCGAGTGCACGACGAATAAGTTCCAGTTCTCTTTCCTGGAGAGAAAGTGATTCCTCCATAATTTCCCCATGAACAAAAGGTTCATCATCATGACTTTGTATCCTATCATGAACGACCACCCTGCTGATTTCCTGCTTTTTAGGCTCACTGTTAAAATGCTCAGGGGTATGAGTCGCAGGAGCACCGAAATGATTTGCAACCTCATCGTGACCAATAATTTCTCCAACCAGTTTTTTAAGGTCGGTAATATCGCGCCGCATATCGAAAAAGACTTTATACAATAACTCCCTTTCCGACAGTTCATTACCTTTATTAACATCCTTAAAAAGCACAGGCAGGTCACGTCGGGTTGTTTCGGGTAAATAATGCTGCAAAGTAGCCGCCGAAACATTCCGGTTGCGTTCAATTATCGATATTTGCTCAGTAAAATTCTTCAACTGCCTGATATTGCCTGTCCAGCGGTAATTCATCAGGATTTGCCGGGCTTCTTCATCCAGTTCCAGAACTGGCATACGGTATTTCTCAGCGAAATCAGAGGCAAACTTGCGAAACAGCAGTACAATATCATCTTTGCGTTCACGAAGGGCAGGCACGGCTATAGGTACTGAATTCAGGCGGTAAAACAAATCCTGCCTGAACTTACCGTGATCAATTGCCACCTGTACATCTACATTGGTAGCTGCAACCACGCGTACATCGGTCTTTTGACTTTTGGATGAACCTACCTTAAAAAATTCGCCCGATTCGAGTACCCTCAGCAGGCGGACTTGTGTAGACAAAGGTAATTCAGCTACTTCATCAAGGAAAATAGTTCCGCTGTTTGCCACTTCAAAATATCCTTTGCGGGCTTCGTGGGCACCTGTGAAGGAGCCTTTTTCATGACCAAAAAGTTCGGAGTCGATAGTTCCTTCGGGTATGGCCCCGCAGTTCACAGCTATATATGGCCCATGTTTACGAACACTCAGGTGGTGAATGATCTGGGGAAAAATCTCCTTCCCCACCCCACTCTCGCCGGTAATCAAAACACTTAAATCCGTGGGTGCTACCTGCCTGGCAATATCAATAGCCCTGTCGAGCAGGGGGGAATTGCCAATAATTCCAAAACGTTGTTTTATCGAAATAATATCCATCATCTTTACGACCCATTGCGGGGATTGTGGTGCAAAGTTACTGCTATTCCGTGGATTTCTTTTATGTCGTTAACGATTTTTGGCAGTATTGCTGACAAAATGGCAATTTTATATTTGTGGGGACAAAGTCTTGATCTGACATAAAAAAACCGGATGGAAATCCGGTTTTAAATACGTGTAAATTTCAAGTCCTATTTGCGGATAACGGCGCCCAGTTCTTTTTCGAAAACCTCAACAAGACGCTTCATCAATTTTTCTATATCATTATCTGTCAGTGTTTTTTGATCATCCTGCATGGTAAATCCGACAGCGTAGGATTTCTTCCCGGCTTCTATCTTTTCCCCTTCGTATACATCAAAAAGATTTACTGAACGAAGAATACCTTTGCCGTTTTTATACGCCAGGGTTTCGATATCCACAAACTTCACAGCTTTATCAAGCAAAAGGGCCAGGTCGCGACGCACTTCCGGGAAACGTGAAATTTCACTGAACTTAACACTATCCGGTTTAACCTCACTAAGCAGCGTTCGCCAGTCCACTTCGGCATAAAAAACGTCTTGTTTAATATCAAACTGCTTCAGGATATTGGCATTCAACCTGCCCATACTCAGCAATGGCTTGTTGTTAATACTGAAAGCTTCGCCTTCAGCATAAAGGCGCTGGTCGATATCCCTGGCTGTGAGTTTGCTCAAACCTATACCCGTCTTGCGAAGCGTGGTAAATACCAGGGATTTAAGAAAAGGATAATCAGTTTTACGCAGGGGCATATACCAGCTTTCACCTTGCTGACTACCGGTAATAAACACTGAGAGTTTCCCACGCTCCACGTATTTGCGGGTAACGTCATTACTGGCTGATTGCGCCGGAACGAAAGAATAAACATTGCCAAACTCGTAGAATTTGAGGTCGGGCATGCGCCGGTTCAGGTTGTAGGAAATGCTTTCGAGGCCATTGTACAACAAGGTCTGCCTCATCACACCCAACTCACTGCTGAGAGGGTTCAGTATTTTTACACATTCATCAAAATTGAAAATTTCGGATTTTTCGTAATAGGATGAACTGGTAAGTGAGTTGGTAAGAATCTCGTTAAACCCATTATTACTCAGGTAGTCAGCCAGTTTCTGCTGGAGTTTTTCCGGATCAGGTTTACGGCTATACGAAAGAGATGAGTGCAACGAATCGCTAAGTTCAATATTATTATAGCCATAAATCCGCAGTATCTCTTCAACCACATCGGCTTCGCGGGTCACATCCACCTTGAAGGGAGGGATAGAAAGCAGCAGGCCTTCTTCATTTTCGGACAGAATTTCGATCGCTAGAGATGTCAAAATACTCTTAACCAACTCTTTGCCAATCTGTTTCCCAATCAGCGTATTGATCCTGTTATACGAAACCTCAACCTCGAAATTGGCAATAGGAGACGGGTAAACATCTACGATTTCCGAAGAAATTGTTCCGCCGGCAATCTCTTTTATCAGCATGGCAGCTCGTTTCAGCGCATAAACTGTGATGTTAGGGTCGGCACCGCGTTCGAAGCGGAACGAAGCATCTGTTTTAAGCCCATGCAACTTGGAAGTCTTACGCACATGTGTACCGTCAAAATACGCACTTTCGAGAAATATGGAGGTTGTGCTTTCACTTACACCCGATTTCAATCCACCAAACACCCCTGCTATGCACATGGGTTCTGTGCTGTTGCAAATCATCAGGTCCTCAGACCCGAGGCTTCGTTCTACCTCATCCAGGGTAATGAATTTTGTTCCTGCAGGCATTTTCTTTACGATTACCTGTTTGCCGGTTACAAAGGCTGCATCGAACGCATGCAGTGGCTGGCCGGTTTCCATTAATACGTAATTGGTTATATCGACGATATTGTTGATCGGGCGCAGGCCAACGGCTTTCAGCCTGTCGCGCAGCCATGCCGGTGATTCCTTTACCTGTAATTCACTGATGGTTATACCTGTGTATCGAGGGCAAGCCTCCTTATTTTCTATGCTTACATTGATATGGAGTGAATCGTTATCCACTTTAAAATGATCGACCGAAGGTCGTGAAAGAATAACTTTTTCGTGCTGTGTTTCACGGTTCATGATGGCAGACACCAGGTCGCGGGCCACTCCTATATGTGAGGTTGCATCGGCACGGTTAGGTGTAATGGCAACTTCAAAAACGGTATCTGACTCCACTCCGAAATATGACGCGGCAGGAGAACCCACAATTGCGTTTTCAGCCAGAACCATGATACCGGCATGCGAATCCCCTAGCCCGAGCTCGTCCTCGGCACAAATCATCCCATCACTGGGTTCGCCGCGCAGTTTTCCTGCTTTGATTGCAAATGAATCGTCGCCTTTATAAAGCACTGCTCCTATAGTTGCTACCGGCACTCGCTGGCCTGCCGCCACATTAGGCGCTCCGCAAACAATATCCAGTATTTTGCCTTCACCTACGTCCACTTTACAGCAGGTAAGTTTATCGGCGTTAGGATGGCGCTGAGTGGAAAGCACCTGGCCTATCACAATGCCTTTCAGGCCGCCTTTAACGGATTCATATTCATCGATGGCTTCAATCTCGAGACCGCAGTCGGTAAGTATCCGGGCAACTTCTACAGCCGGCAGGCTGACATTAGCATACTCTTTCAGCCAATTATAGGAAATTTTCATTGTAAAATCTTTACGGAGGTGCAAATTTAGGGATAATTTGGTTTTGCCGGAAGTTTAAAGTTAGTGCCTGCCGAAAAAGCCCGGCTTTCTTTTCAGTACAGCTGAAATAAATATATCCTAAAACCGAATAAGGCTTTCATTTACAGGCATGTGTATCGGATCAACAGATATAAATTCTCTTTTTCCCCTTCTTTTGCCTTTGATCCTCAAATTCGCTGATTTTAAGTTAATCAGAATAATAAATGTGTACTTTTGCCCCCTACTAAATCACAAATAAAATCCTCGCCTTGAAAAAATATTTCTTTTCTGTAATCACCCTGTTTTCTCTTTCCTTAATCCTGATCAGCTGGGGTTCCACCGGCCATAGTAAAATAAGTGAATCATCGTCCCTGTCGTTCAACACACAGATGCAGGACTTCCAGACCTGGGTGGTTTTCCTTCGCGATCATGCCTCCGATGCTGATTACCGTAAGAGCACTGACCCTACCGAAGCACCAAAGCATTTTATTGATATTGACAGTTATCCCATATTTGTATCCACAGGGAGAATACCCCAGACGTACGACTCAGTGATTTCCCTGTATGGTTCGACTTTTGTGCTGGATTGCGGTATATTGCCCTGGGCTACTGAACGCACTTTTGATTCGCTCCGCAACTGTTTTCAGAGGCATGATTTTACCCAGGCAGAGATTTTTGCCGCTGACCTTGGGCATTACGTTGGCGACGGCCATATGCCGCTGCATATAACACAGAACTATAACGGCCAACTTACCGGGAACACAGGCATACACTCCCGTTATGAGTCAACCATGATCAACGGTTTCATTTCACAAATCATTTATTCAGGCCAGGATGCCACGTTAATTGATAATGTTAACCAGTATATATTTGACTACATTTACGACAGCTATACCTATTGCGATTCTGTGCTTACTGCCGACAATTATGCTAAATCGCTTTCCTCGAATTACTCCTCCTCCACCTATAAAAACGCACTCTGGGCTAAGAGTCAGGATTTCACTATCCCGCTCTTCGACAGGGCCTCCCACGCCCTGGCAGCCCTGATATATACTGCATGGGTCCAGGCCGGAAGCCCATCGATCATTCCTACCGGTATCAGCGATCCCTTGGTTGCAAGTAACGCTGTTCTCGGCCAAAACAGCCCGAACCCATTTTCGGCTTCGACACATATCAGCTATACACTTAGTGAAAACTCGAAAGTACTCATACAGGTACGCGACATCAACGGAACTATAATCGCTACGCTGGTAAATGAAACCTTACCCACGGGTAATCATTCCTGTGATTGGGTGCCTGACCAGGTTGCAGACGGGTTGTATTACCTGGTTCTGAATACCGGGAAATCCATACAGGTAAAAAAGATGGTTGTTGCTGGCGGAATGTAAATAAACTAAATCGATATCCGGGCAACTAACTGATAAACAGCGACAAATAGCATGTGCTTAATGAACTAAACTGAATCAGTTCTTTGTACCATGCTTTCAGCTTATCATTGCCCATTCTGATTTTTTACTGCTCAGGTAGTCGAGGTATCGCACAATCCGTTGGTTTTGTTCTTTTACCAGGTGAGGATCCTCGTCGAGGAGTTTCTGCGCCACATTACGCGCTGCTCTCAGCATTTGTTCATCGCGCACTATATCAGCAAGTTTCAGGTCAAGGATGCCACTCTGCCTGGTTCCTTCCAGGTCACCGGGACCTCGGAGTTTCAGGTCAACATCCGAAATTTCAAAACCATCGGTTGTCCTGACCATAGTTTCAATGCGGGTCCTACCGTCCGCGGTGAGGTTAAAACCAGTCATCAGCAGGCAATGCGACTGGTCGGCTCCGCGGCCAACCCTTCCCCTTAGCTGGTGAAGCTGGGAGAGACCAAATCTTTCGGCATTTTCGATAACCATTACCGAAGCATTGGGAACATCCACACCAACTTCAATAACAGTAGTGGCCACCAATATCTGGGTCTCAGCATTTTTAAATCGCATCATTTCAGCATCCTTTTCGTCAGCCTTCATACGCCCGTGCACCATACTCAGTGTGTACTTCGGTGCCGGGAAAACCTGTTTAAGTTGCTCAAACCCATCATTCAGGTTCTTCAGGTCCAGCATCTCGGATTCCTCAATTAAGGGATAAACTACGTATATCTGCCTTCCTGCCTCGATTTGCTGACGCATAAAATTATACACCTTATCATGCCCGGCCTCATAGAAATGATAGGTTTTAACTGGTTTGCGGCCGGGTGGCAACTCATCAATCACCGAAAGGTCGAGGTCGCCATATACCGTCATGGCAAGTGTACGGGGAATG
>JBAXXB010000057.1:0-18731 GCA_037128115.1 Bacteroidota bacterium | reverse complement strand
CCAGGTTAAAAACCATTAATAACATGAGGATACGGGCCTTGCCTAACTCATCTGCTGACATGGCGTTTCCGAAAATTGCCTCCACATTGAAATACAAAGCCAAGCCTGCCGCCAGCGCTAAAAGAGCGATAAACGAATATAGGACAATAAACATTCCGAACATGGAATATTGCTCATCGGTTTTTCCTTCGGCTCTGAATTTCGCGGTGTATCTTATAATGGCATTTCCAAAACCCAAATCCAGAATAGTGAGATATGCAACCACAGAACCGACAAGCGAATACAGGCCAAATTCACTTTGTCCCATCATACGCAGCATATATGGCGTATAAAGCAAGCCAACCACATTGCTCAATCCCAATATGACATAGGATAATACTGCTCCGGCTTTTAGCTGATTGACTTTCATGTTTTCGAAAATAAAACCATATCCATTTTATTAATTTGTCCAAACTATTGTAGTTGCAGAAAGCATTTAACTTTTCAAGCTAATACTTTCATCTCCTGGTTTTCTTTAGCTGCATCGGCATCAAAAACTTCGGAATTCAGTATTATTGCCATCGACATATAGATTAAAACGCTGGTCGGCATTTGCCCTAAAACCATGTTTCCATACGAAGCAGCCATAATCCCAAACATCCCACAGACGAGAGCTGCTATTTTCATTTTCACTATCGGGTCTCTTATCCTGAACATAACGTGGAAAGATGCTTTAACAATGATGTAAAAAAGAATTAAAAGGTGCAAAGTTAGCCCTACAATGCCTTGTTCAGCCCATATTAATACATACCAGCTATCAGCAGGAACGTTGGACAAAAATGCTTTTGGTGCGAATTTCCGGGCTTTCCCGCCGGCGTGGCCTATACCTCCGCCAAAGGGACGGGTTGCCAGGTATGCTTTAAGTTTTTTCTGATTATCAAGACGAACTTGTAATGATGCATTATCAGGATCAAATGCAGATCTCATTCTTCGGATTTCCGCGTTACCTTGCCCGATAAAGGTATATTTGAAAAATATGAAAAATGATGCTATCAAAATAAATCCGGCTATTAATGCCTTTATGTTTTTTCTAAAGACAAAAAATGCAGTCAGTCCCGCAAAAGGGACACTTATGGCACCGCGGGTTCCGGAAATAACCATCCCATAAAATCCCAGCAATGCAACTATTATAAAGAATATTTTCATCCCGCGTTTTTTCTGGACAAACGCTATAATTATTGCCACCACAGCCGAATAGCCCTGATTAGCTCCAAACTGCCCTGCATCACTCATGAATGAAAAAACCCTGAGTTTCCCGAAAAGAATATGCGTCGAGGCATTTCCCTCGTTCAGCCATTGCTGCTCCGCATAATCAACATGCCAGAAATGCTGCATTAGCCCTTTGCAAGTTGCCAATATTGAAAATATTCCCCATAAAAATAAAAAGACATCCAACTTCTTATTTGTGTCAATAAATAACAAAGTCAAAGGCACAATCATCAACATATATAAAGCAACGCCTCTTCCTGCAAACCAGGCCGCTCTGCTAACAACCTCAGGATTTACAAACTCAAATATGAAGTAACATGTCCATATAAATGCTAAAAATGTTATGTCTTTTTTTGCCGGCAAGAAATCAATCCGCTCTCGAAATTTATTAAAAAAAAGCGCTATATATGTGATTATCAGAAGCCCATCTAATACTATTCCCATCTGTATCCCCGAAACATACCTGGCTAATCCAAGTAATATAAATCCAAATCCGACTGCACTATAAAGTCCTAAAATCGGGTAACGGAATAAGTAAAACAAGAATAAAAAAACAAATGGCAGCATAATAAGAGCCAACCCACCGATAATCTCCATCCGGCTGATCACAAAAGCCGAAATTACCACAACACACAGTATTAATGCAATGTATGCGGGTTTCGTCAGCCTGTTTGATCCTGATGAAATTTCGAAAGGATTCTGTTGGGTCAGCATAAAATTATTTTATTCGCAATAATCTTTCAGGTAAAGTAGATTATTTTATTTCGCCGGAATAAGTTACAGTTTCTCGATCATTCCATATATCGGTTAAAGCTGTCCAGTCTTCCTGGTTGTATTTTTGTAAAGTTGTGTTAGATATGATTTCTCGCAAAGAACTCGAGGCGGAAAAGTTTTTTCAATAACCTTCGAAACAGGCTTCTTTTTTTAGGCAAATCGCCTAAAACAGATTCAATTACAGGGAGTTCAACTCCGTTTAGCATAAAATGTGTTTGTTGTTCGGTAAGTTTCATAAATACATCAAGAGCGACCTGGTCGGCATTAGACCAAATCCTGTTGGCGCGGCAAACCATTATTGGAATATCGGCATCCGAGACAAGTGCTACCGGGTAAGGATAATAAAGAATTGGTGGCAATTCAATCAGTACATAGTCTGGCACAAAAGCTGGCACAAACGAATTCTGTTCAAGTAATTCTTTGTAGTTTTTAACCGAATAGAATTTTTCATTAACGTTGTATACACAGTGTTCTCCATCGTCCAGCTGCTTTTCAGGATTTACAAGGAAGGGGCTTTCGACATCAATCCGCGAATCGGGGTATCCCAACATCATACCAATAATTGAAATCCGCTGTTTTGCTTTGGTTTTAGGTGCTGGTTTACTCTGAGAAGTTGATTCCTGGTATCCAATCTGGGTAGTTTCAGTTTTAAGCAAAGCTTCGTGGGAGAAATCCAGAACAATTACTTTTTCCCCTTGTAATTTAAGTTTTTGTGCCAGGTTTCCAGCAATTGCAGATTTCCCCTCGCCGCCTAATGTGCTGAATATCAACAATGTCTTAGTACTCCTTTCGGATTTACTTACTTTCGTATAGAGTTCAATATTTTGGATTGCGATTTCCAGCAAACGGTTTGTTATAAACAGGAAATTAGTGTTTTGAACTTTCAGCAATATTTTGGGGAATATCCCGAGCAAGGGTATTTTAAGAATTTTGGATGCTTTATCTGGATTGTTAAGCGATTCATCTAAATATTCCATAATCAGAACACTAATCAGCACTATTAAAAAACCAACCAAAGCGCCTATTATAATAAGCATTGATCGTTTCGTAGGTGCTGGCGATAAAGGGAAGAAAGGTGGATCAATAGCTTTAAGATTTGAAGATAATTCATTGTCCTGCATTTTCAGTTTTGCCTCGTTCAAGCTATGCAATATTTCCAGGAATTCACGTTCCGCAACAGAAATTTCTCTTTCTATCCGCTTCAGGTTAGCTCCAGCAGGCGCGTAAATTGCATACTGTTTCTGAAATTCTATTATTTTCTGTGCCATAACAACAATGCCAGCCTTGCTGTTTTCAGCATCAATCACATTGGTAATCCAATCATTAAGAACAGAACTAATTGGCAATCCGTCTGTTGTGTTTCCATATTTATACAATTCGCCTACAGCTACTTTTATCTCATCTTTCAGTTTTTCAGACTGAGCTTTCATATCTGCGAGAGTTTGAATTTCTTTGTAGTTAATTGAATCCTTATTTTCGAGGTAGGCCACTCTATAACTTAGTGTCCCTAATTGATCTCTCAGATCAATTAATTTCGAACTCTTTAACTGAATCTGCTCCTGGTTTCCAAGTTTTTCTTCGAGCCGCGCTATTGCAGCCTGCACTCCAGCCAGATGTACTTTTTTGCTGTTATAATCAAGATCTAATTGTTCTTTGACACCTGCTACAGCTTTACTTTGCTCGTAGTAGTTTATTATATTATTATCAGTATTAAACTTTAGCAATTTGTCTTCTGCAACCGTTAATTTTGCAGCAGCCTCTTTTAACTGGAATTCGAAATATTTCATTACAGCATCAGATCGGTTTTCCTTGAAACTTCGATAATTTTTTATGCAAACTAGTGTTAATAATTCAAGCGTTTGCTGACAAATTCCCGGATCATCAGTTTCGTATTTCAAATCCACCATATCGCTTATACCTATACGTTGTACTTTTACTGATGATAAAGCATTTATAGAATAATGAGGATTTAAAGAATTCAATAATCTATATAAAAAATTTGTATCACTACTTTCCAGATAATCAGTCATATTTTTTACTGCCTGTTCATAAACAGCTGGTTTTACTGAAATCGGGAGCCAGGCACGAGTTGTAGACGCATCTTCTGAATAAAACGAAAAGGTTTTATTTACAGTTGATGTATCAGCAGTGGAATTTTCATCCAGAGGCTCATTCCCTTTATCCTTTTGCACCGATGAGCTGGTGTTTTTTGCAAGCATCCGGGTTATATATGCAGGTGTAATTTTTTTCAGTTCTGCATAATTCTTTGCTGAAATATATCTCGAATCAGCTTTATCAAGTAAAAGATGCTGTGCCAGCAACCTAATAGCAACTTCCTGTTGTGTTTCTCTCGATTTAACAAGGTTAATCAGATTATCAAATGCAGCCGCTGTTGCCAGAGAATTTAATGTTTTATCCATCTCTACGCTTGAACCTGTCGCAATTCCTGTATAAAGAGTTGTTTCAGAATCAAATTTTAAATCAGGTTTCCTGGTCATATATGTTACCATTGCTGCCAGAACAAACGGAATAACAACCAATAAAACTATATTCCTTCGCAGTATCCTTATAAAATCAATTACTTTCATTCGAGAGGTTTATTGTATTTTTAAATTGAATTTAAATCCCACCAATTCTTCAAGAATCATATAAGCGGTTTTGAAATCGACTTTGGCTTCTTCAAAATTAATTTCTGTATTGCCGGCAGTTTCTGACATGCTTGAATAAGTTCCAAGTGGTATAACTCCATTCTGAAATTCTTTTTCCGCCATTACCATGTTAATGCGTGATGTTTCAAGGTTTTGGGCCTTTATCTTTAAAAGTGATTGTTTCAAAATCAGATCATTATACTGTTTAATAACCATCTGCCTGATTTGATCCCGTTGAACTTCTGCCATACTTTGAGCCTGGTCGACTTCTGTTCTCGCCAGTTTTATCTGGTTCTTTCGATTGACAAAATCAGAAAGTGGAAGTTTCAGATAACCGCCAACGCCATAGTTGGTTTGATTGGTTTTGGTAGCTATTATGGAGGGATTTTGTCCTGCTGCTGTATTTGTCGAAAAGTTATCAAATGTTCCGTATCGCACATCTGCCTGAACCCCAAAATTCTTTGTCCAGTTTTTTTGCTCTATTGCCAGACTTATTTTCTTCACCGAGATGCCTTGCTCAAAATACGTTAACATAGCATTATGAGCAATTGCCGAATCGATCATCACGCTCAGAGGGGGAATGGAAATACTGTCGTAAGGCAATTGCTGATTAACAGGTTTTGCATCCTGCGCTATAGCTGAGCCCAGATGGAAACTACTCAAACCTAAAACAAGAATGATTTGTAGAAATTTCATTTATTTTATTTTAATGTTGTGATCAGACAGTATCTTTCTGGAAAAGAGCACGGAAAGTCCGCATGATGAGTTTGAAATCATACCAGAAAGAATAATTGTCGCCTATGAAGTGATCAGAATAGACATTGTCGAGACGTTTGCGCTCATCTTCCGACATATCCCCTCCCTTACCCCTGAGTTCAACCTGCCAGAGCCCGGTGATGCCGGCAGGGGCAAGAAACCTGCGCGACATATCTCCCTTGGTAAGTTGTTCTGCCTCATAAACAGGTAGTGGGCGATTACCCACTATCGACATATCGCCTTTTATTACGTTGATCAGCTGGGGCAATTCATCTATGCTTGTATTACGGATAAATTTACCGACTTTCGTAATCCTGGGGTCATTCACAATTTTAACAAATGCTGATTTGGATTTATCTATTTCCTTTTTCTGGGCCGAATGCCAGAATTCACAAATAGAATGTGAACCAATATGAATGATAGGAGAACATGTCCGTTCACCCGGCAAATTACTGCATCTGGGGCAGGGAGTTTCGAAGTCGATTTCGGTCTGTGTTGCAACGGTGGCATACTGATTTTTATCTTTTGCCAGTTTTGCAAGGTCAGCATCGGCTCCTACCCGCATGGAACGCAGTTTGTAAAAATCGAAAGGCTCACGTCCTACACGCCTTGAGATATAATAAACCTTTCCCTTCGATTCCAACCGGATTGCGATTATTACCATTAATAAAACCGGCGAAAGGGCGATAAGCGCAGCGCTTGCCAATGCCACATCAAAAATGCGTTTCGACAAAGGCATATGGTAAGTAATCTCCCGCTCAAGTTCCGGTTCTGTAGGAACAATCTTTCGCCTGTATTCTTTTAGCGATTCAACACGCCCGGCAATGCCCCCGGCTGAGTTGAGCGGAATCACGTAAAAATCGTCGATATGCCTCCTGAAGGCTTCCTTGCACAAGTCTTCTTTAAACTCATGCGTTATCAGAATAAAACTGACCGTATTTAAGCCAGGCCTCTGACGTACCCATTCATGCAACTGCAGGCCATTTCCTCCCGAAAGGGTCATTTCGCAGAGGATGGCATCGGGTACCTGCCCCGACTTAAGATAATTCTCAGCGGACAATAAGTCGCCCTGAACAGTTAAGGAAATTTCCCTGTATGCACGCAAAGTGGCAATTGTTTCAGAGGAATTACCGATGTAGAGTATTCTTTGTGCTGTTTCCATGATTTATTGGCTGAACCGTTTGGGTAAATGAACGAATTGCGTATTAATTTCAATTGTCAAATTACTACCATTTAACAGCATAATGAATTGGAAACAGGTTCTTTTTGATCAGCTCATCAAGTTCTTCCGGGTTAAAAGGTTTCGCCAGGAAATCCTGTGCTCCCAGCTTGTAGCATTTTACTCGATCCTTGCTGCTTTCCACCCCGGACAACATGACCACAGGAGTATGCTTTGTATATCCCCGCTGACGTACTTTTTCGACAAATGTGTACCCATCCATATTGGGCATCTGGACATCACAAATAATCAGGTCAGGCATATTCGATTCGAGCCAGTCGAGTGCCTCCATACCGTCACTTTTGCTCACAACATCGTAATTCTTTGAGAGAAAACTCTCCAGTAGTAGCCGAATGCTTCGTTCATCGTCAATTATCAGGATTTTGTTCTTCATAATTTATTACTTTATTCAGATTTACTAGTCTTATTGGATTGATGGAAGTACATTCCAAAAATCCGTTTACGAGGGTCAAAGCTATGTTTTAACTCTGGCAATCATGCAACTCCCGCCTTTCATGTTCACCCGCAACAGGCTGAGGCATATGGATCCAAAATTGCTGTCACTCCATAATACTATCAAACAAGTTGTTATGTAATCCATTTTATGCAACACCGCCCCAAACCTCTGGTCTTAGCTAAAATCAAAGGTAGGAAGGAAGCCACCTGTATAAAATCCTGCGTTTCCGACAAGCCCCGGTTCCATCCTATCATTCATTTCTGCTTATTAATAGAAAAGAAGCACTAAAGTAACAAACATTCCCTTTTCTCCTCAAATTTATTCTAAAAATAATTAAACGGCATTGCTGGGCTACCGTCGATTCAAAGCCTCAGTACACATGCTCAGTAAAGCCCTTGCCCATTAGTTCCTGTATATCAAGGCAGCAGAAACGGGCCTGGTATGGGTTCACATTTGAAAATTCCTGTTTTTAATGTTAATTATTAAAACCTGAACCACCAATCAAGAATAAAAAATCGTAAACTTGCATAATATAAGTCATCATTTATATCAACCTGGATATTTATTGATATGAAAAGAGAGCAAACTGTTTTTTCGGTCTCCAGAGGTTGGCAATGCCCCGGAGAAACCAAATTAGGGCAAACGGCCCAATTGGTAATACTATTTGGTGATCGCGAATTGCTGAAAGACCCCCTGCAGTTTAAATTTGTGCGGGATTTGTATCCGGTTGCCGAAATTGTTGGCTGTTCTACAGCAGGTGAAGTGTATGGGGATGAAGTGAATAACGGCACCATTGTTTGCACTGCGCTTTATTTCGAAAAAACAATGGTGAAGGCAGTCAGTGAGCGCATCCTGCCAGGAGACAAGAGTTATGATATCGGCCAAAAGTTGGTCGATAAGTTGGAAATAGAAGACCTGGTTCATATTTTGGTCTTATCCGAAGGACTGAACATTAATGGAAGTGAACTCATCGAAGGGCTGAATGCACGTATAGGCGGTAAAGTATCAATAACCGGGGGGCTCGCCGGAGACCAGGCAAATTTCCAGGAAACGGTTATTGTTCACAATCAGGCCGGTGAAAAGGACATGGTGCTGGCAATAGGATTTTATGGAAAAAACATAAAGATTGGTTACGGATCGATGGGTGGCTGGGACTCCTTCGGTGTCGACAGGATGGTTACCCGATCATCAGCAAATATTTTATACGAACTCGACGGGCAGCCGGCATTATCACTCTATAAAAAATACCTGGGCGAACATGCGGCCAACCTGCCTTCGTCCGCTTTGCTATTTCCCCTGAGTATTATGTCAAAAAAATCGCACGTTCCCATCGTACGAACAGTTCTATCAATTAATGAAACGGACGGAAGCATGGTTTTTGCAGGCGACATCCCGGAAGGTGAAAACGTAAGGCTTATGAAATCCAGTTTCGAAAAGTTATTTCATGGTGCGCATGGTGCAGCCGAGATGTCCAGGACAAGCATCAAAGAACTCGAGCCCGATCTCGCTATTCTTATAAGTTGTGTCGGACGTAAGTTGCTGTTAAAGCAAAGGGTTGAGCAGGAATTGGAAAGCGTCAGATCGGTAATTGGCGATAACACTTTAATGACCGGATTTTATTCCTATGGTGAGATTTGCCCAATTGAGCCTTTTGAACAGCGTTGCGAACTTCTTAACCAAACTATGACCATTACTTTATTTAAGGAAGTATAAGCCTTGCCCATTATGAATAAAGACCTGAACAAGATACTGTTACGTCAGATTAAAAGACATTTTGGGGCAGCTACTGATTTGCCTGAAGAGTTGCAGCATTTTATCTACGACATCAACGAAACATACAATAGCCTCGAAGATGATGCAAAACTCTATCAAAATTCGCTCGATGTAAGCTCGCTTGAACTCAGGGAAGCCTTTCAGAAACACAAAGAAGATGCCGATACCCAAAAAGACCTGATTAAAAAAATCAAAGAGGCAATTTCGGCGCTTGGTCCGGGACCCGAAGAGCAGACCACAGAAAAGAGTGACGGGAGTTCTGCCTTCCTTCTCGAATCTTTACTCAGCCTGATCGAAGAGCATAAACAAATGGCCGTTTCGTTGAAAGAAAGTGAATTCTACCTTCGCGAAATTCTTGATTCACAAGATGTTGGTGTTGTTATTATTGATTCCGAAACCCGTGAAATTTCCTTCGTCAACAGTAAGGGGGCTGCATTATATGGAGCTGCCAAAGAAGAACTGATAGGTAAAATCTGCCATGGGAGCATATGCACTACTCCTTGCGGCGACTGCAATATTTCTGAAACATTGCGTTTGGTAAAGTCGTCCGAAAAAAAACTCCTCAATGTCCATGGGGAACTGATCCCGATCATAAAATCGGTGGTTGAAACCACCTTCAACAACCGGAAAAGCCTGGTTGAGTCCTTTGTCGATATTACCGACCGAAAAAAGGCCGAAGAAGAATTAATACGAGCCAAGGAAGAAGCCGTGGCAGGCAGCCTAGCCAAATCGGAATTCCTGGCCAATATGAGCCACGAGATTCGCACACCACTCAACGGCGTTATAGGCTTCACCGATCTGGTGATGAAAACCAAACTGTCGGAAACCCAGCAACAGTATACCTCCACTATATCACAGTCGGCCAATGCATTGCTGGATATCATTAACGATATTCTCGATTTCTCTAAAATTGAAGCAGGAAAACTCGAGCTCAACACTGCCAAAAGCGACCTGCTGGAAATCGGCAACCAGGTTGCGGATATGGTCAAATTTCAGGCCAATAAAAAAGGACTTGAACTGCTGTTGAATATTTCGCCCAAGGTCCCCCGCTATATCTGGGTCGATGAGGTCAGGCTCAAGCAGGTACTGCTGAATGTACTTGGAAATGCCGTGAAATTTACACAGTCCGGAGAAATTGAATTCAAGATTGAATTACTTCCTGCCACAGATGCCAACCTGACTACTTTCCGGTTTTCGGTGAGGGATACCGGGATAGGAATTTCCGAAAAACATCAGAAACGTATATTTGAAGCTTTCTCCCAGGAAGATTCATCGACAACCAAGAGATTCGGTGGAACAGGGTTAGGACTGGCCATCTCGAATAAATTGCTGGCACTCATGGGCAGCGAATTAAAATTGAAAAGCGAACCTGGTAGCGGCAGCACATTTGATTTTGTAGTTTCTTTTAAGTCCATGGACGGCGAACCGGAAGCATGGGAAAACGAAAGCCATATCAGGAAGGTGCTGGTGGTTGATGATAACGATAACAACCGTTTCATTCTCAAGGAAATGCTTGCCTCAAAGCATATTGCATGCACCCAGGCATCTGGTGGCACCGAGGCCTTGGAACTGTTCAAATCAGGTCATGCGTTCGATGCCATTATTATGGATTATCGCATGCCCTATATGGATGGCATCACTACCATTCGGAACATCAGGTCGATGATGAACAGAAGCCCGGCTCAACTGCCGGTTATACTGTTGTCCAGTTCGTACGATGATGAAGTGTTTATCGCTGCCAGCGCTGAACTTAAAATCCGGTTCATCCTGGAAAAGCCCATCAAGATCCAGCAATTATTCAGCACTCTTTCGCAACTTCACTTAGAGAGTTCTCCCGGATTTCCTGAAATAATTACATCAACACCCATTAAGATGCAAATTATTGATAACCGGTTAATTACAATCCTGATCGCTGAAGATAACAAGGTGAATATGTTACTGGCGCGAAGTATACTGGGAGGTATGTTTCCAAATGCAACTATTGTTGAGGCCTATGATGGACAATCAGCCATTGAAAAATTTAAAATTCATTCTCCGGATATTGTTTTCATGGACGTTCAGATGCCGGTAATGAATGGATATGAAGCTACACAGGAGATCAGAAAACTCGAAAACAGCAGGGCGGTCCCTATCATTGCCCTTACAGCCGGAACCGTTAAAGGGGAAAGAGATAAGTGCCTGGCTGCTGGAATGGATGATTATGTCAGCAAACCCATCATTAAAAACAGTATTGATCTGATCATTGAAAAATGGCTGAACCCAGTTTCCTGATTTAATTTGCTGGCTATATATGCCCTTTTTAACCTTCAACCTGCCGGAGACTATAAACAATGGTGTCCAGTCTGTGTTTACTAAAGGTACAAGCTGAAGCAGGAACGCATATTCGCGAAATGCCGGTTCTTCTCAAAATCAACAAAATGAAGGGCTTAGTATATTGAATGACAACAATTTCGACACCAGAAACCAAAGTACATACCTGTTATTATTTAAGGTAAAACTATTGTCAGCGCTTCTGTACGGAATTAATTTTGCGCATACACTTAATGGCTTATGAAAAATATTGATAAGAAAAGTATCAGTTATGAAGCATGCCTGAAGATGGCAGAAACTGCAATCAGAAAAGCGGAAGAGATAAAAATAAAAATTTCCGTAACCTTTGTAGATGAAAGCGGAATTCTTAAGGCATTTTTCCGCATGGACCATGCGGCCCTGGTTACCATTGATGCCTCCCGGAAGAAGGCAATAACAGCTGTAGGTTATGGTATCCCAAGCGGGGACAGCTGGTATGAAATCATAAAGGATGATCCTATACTGTTCAATGGCATTCAGCAATTTAAGGACTTCATTTTACTGGGCGGAGGCTCACCTATACTGGAGGGTAATGCGGTAATAGGGGCTGTTGGAATAAGTGGCGGGCACTACAAACAGGACGAAGAATGTATTAAAGCTGCCCTTGAATCGTACAAGATGTATTGAGAAATGAGAAAATCTTACATACATATAATCAGGCAGTTAGACGAGTTTGCTACATCATTCCCAGGCATTTCCACGCTATTGAGCTTGGTGCAGTCTGTCGAAAAAATACTGGAAGAAATATTTGCAGTTGAACACACGGGCTTGTATCTATATATCCCCTCTGAAAAGCGATTGCGCTTACTCTATGCAAAGGGTTTTAATGAAGAAGAATTTCTTGATGCTGACCAGACCGCGATGGAAAGGCATCCCGGCTTGGTTTACCGCTCGAAACAAATGCTTTATATTCCCGATACACTGCTTGACGATCTGCATCTTACAATGTCCAGCAAACGCTCTTTTGAGATCAGGTCACGCTTGTATATTCCGGTAATGAACGGAGAGGATGTGGTAGGGACTTTCGGAATGGTGGATTCAAAACCCAATGCCTACGACGAGGATGATTTCGCTATACTGTCATTTATTTGCAATATGGCCGGGGTACTATATGGCAAAATATTAAATCAAGACCTCTTAAATTCTGCAAATGAGCAGATTATAAACCTGTCGAAACTACCGGCCGAAAGTCCGAACCCAATTTTAAGGATCAGCGGTGATAAAATTCTGCTATTCGCGAACACCGCAAGCGATCCGTTATTGAAATATCATGGTTTCAGCGAAGGAATGACGGTGGACGAAGATCTTCGTCTGCCGGTTGATGAAGTATTGCGTTCAGGAAAACCCGTAGAATATGAGATTACGGATGGGAAAGCACTTTATTCGGCTCTTTTTACCCCTGTTGCGGGAACAGGATATGTTAATCTTTACTGCCAGGACATAACAAAGCGGAAGGTACTTGAGGATGAGTTACAAAAGATGGCCCTGATTGCCAAAGAAACAGGCAATTCTGTTGTTCTATCCGACAGCGCCGGTAATATCGAATGGGTAAATGAATCTTTTACCCAAATAACAGGATATACGTTAGACGAAGCGAAAGGAATGGCACCAGGCAGATTACTGCACGGGGAGGAAACCGATCCCATTACAGTTGCGATGATCAACAATGCGTTGGAAAACAAAAAGCCCATTGAAGTTGATGTTGTCCATTATTCGAAATCGCACAAAAAATACTGGGTAAAGGTGCAGATCCAACCCGTATTTGATTCTACCGGACAATTGGAATATTTCATTTCCATACAGAAAGAAATAACCAGAGAGAAACAGACTGAGCAGGAACTCATCAGGACTACCTCTTTCCAGAAAGCAATTCTGAATAGTTCATCGATTGCCATATACTCAACTGATTTGAACGGGGTAATTCAATCATTTAACCCAGCATCCTGCCAAATGCTGGGCTATGAGGCCGAAGAAGTGATCGGCCTAAAAACCCCTCACCTGTTTCATGATGAAGATGAAATCCGTACCTTGGCCAATGAGGGACAAGGGAAAGAATTTCCGGATATTCATATATTTGACTTCTCTGAAATCAATGAACCACAGCAATTTAAAACAAAATCAGGCGAATTTACCTTTATTCACAAAGATGGACACAAGTTTCCCGTTTCATTAACGATATCGGCACTGCGAACCGAGGATAACCAGGTCAGTGGCTTCCTGGCCATGGCTGAAAACATTACCCGACTCAAAGAACAATACGATGCCTTGCAGATTGCAAACCTCAGGTTCAGTTTGCTGATTTCAAGTATGCAGGCGGGGGTAATGGTTGAAGATGATCAGCGAAGAGTTGTTTTGGCAAACCAGGCTTTCTGCGATTTATTCTCGATTCCGGTTTCCCCCGAACTCCTGATCGGGATGAATTGTGCAGAAGCTGCCGAAGCTTCAAAAGTGTTATTTGTCAACCCCGAAATTTTTATTCGGGATATTGATAATACCCTCATCCTCAGGGATCCTGTCACCAGTTTTGAACTTCAAATGAATGACGGCACATCTCTGGAACGCGATTTTGTACCCATAGAGGATATGGGAAAGAAAAACCAGGGTATACTTTGGGTCTACAGGAACATCACCCAAAGAAAGAATAATGAAAGAGATTTGCTGCGCCAGAGCCGGATATTAAGCGGTACCGCGGAAGCCATGAACAGTTTGCTTACCATTCCCGACCACGATAAGGCCATCCAGGAAGCCCTGGAAGCTATCGGAAGTGCAACAGCTGCCGACCGGGTGTATATTTTTGAAAACAAAAACGATAAAAACACAGGAGAAGCCATTTTCAGCCAGCGATACGAATGGGTAGCAAAGGGAATCACGCCCCAGATCAGCAACACTAAACTTCAAAACATCCCTTACAGCCACGATTTTCCAGGCTGGTACAACCGCCTTTCGAATGGAAAAACAGTTGTAGGATTGGTGAAAGATCTCCCTCCATCCGAACGCCTATTCCTGGAGGAACAGGATATTATTTCCATTATTGCTGTGCCCATCTTCATCAAGAATGAGCTATGGGGAATGGTCGGCTTCGACGATTGTACCAAAGGAATACAATGGTCACCTACCGAATTATCAATCCTTACTGCGCTTGCCGCAAGTATAGGAGGAAGTATTTCAAGAAGAATGATAGAAAGTGAGCTGATTGAATCCCGGCAAATTGCTGAATACGCTACAAAAACCAAATCGGATTTTTTAGCGACCATGAGCCACGAGATCAGGACCCCGATGAATGGAGTAATCGGAATGACCAGCCTGTTAATGCAAACGCCATTAACTCCTGCCCAACGTGATTATACTGAAACAATCAGGACCAGTGGCGACTTGTTGCTGAACCTGATCAACGATATTCTTGATTTTTCGAAAATCGAATCCGGTAAAATGGTTCTCGAGGAACATAATTTTGACCTGATAATGGCCGTTGAGGATGTATTGGACCTGATGGCACCGGAAGCATACAATAAAAAAATTGGTATCTATTTCCAAATTGACCAGGCTATTCCGCAGTATATCAGGGGTGATCTCACCCGTCTGCGCCAGGTTTTGGTAAATCTCGCCAGTAATGCAATCAAATTCACATCCGAGGGAGAGGTGATAATCAGCGTAAAACAAGCTGATCTTCGCGGAAGAGATGCAACTCTTGAATTTTCTATTAAAGATACCGGCTTGGGCATTCCAGCCGAAAAGATTGACCGGCTCTTTAAACCTTTCAGCCAGGTTGATACATCAACAACCAGAAAATACGGGGGTACAGGTCTGGGACTGGCTATCTGTGATAAACTGGTTAAACTCATGAAAGGACAAATATGGGTACAAAGTGAAGTCAACCGTGGATCAGAGTTTCTTTTTACAATTAAAACTTTATATCCTCCTAGTAAAGATCAGCCGGTAAACCCAAACCCAGACAGGAAAATCCTGGTCGGGAAAAAGGTGCTGATAATCGATAAAAACCCTAGCGGTTATGCTATTCTTTCCTCTTTTCTGGATAACCTTGGAATTGAAACCACACAGTCCGGATCCCAGGCATCCGGCACCAATCTGATCAGGCATGGCAAACCATTCGATCTGTTAATTATTGATGATAATATCACGGATTTGGACCTCCACAAACTGGTATCAGAAATAAAAAAAATTAAAGCGTCGGCTGATATTCCTTTACTCCTGGTCGCTTATCCTGATACAAATGGAAATGAATCAGACTCGGAGCTAAGATTCATAGCCCGGATTAATAAACCATTAAAACACTCCCAGTTGGTTTCGTGCATGAGTGATGTCTTCTCCAACCCTAATGCCACAGCAATTCCACAAATTATTCAGCCCTCACATATTGACAAACTCTACGAAAAATACCCCCTTAATATCCTGGTTGCCGAAGACAATGCCATCAATCAGAAACTGATACTGAGCCTTTTCGGGATGTTAGGATATTCCATACACATAGCGGCTAACGGTTTCGAAGTTATTGAAGCCCTTGATCGTATGAAAATTGATATTGTTTTCATGGACATACAAATGCCGGAAATGGATGGTTTTGAAGCTACCAGGCAGATAATTTCCCGATGGGGTTCAAACAGGCCGCTGATTGTGGCTATGACAGCTAATGCCCTGATCAGTGACAAGGAAAAATGCCTGGCTTCAGGTATGGATGATTATATAAGTAAGCCTTTAACCATTCTACAGGTAAAAACCGGGATGGAGAAATGGGCGGTGTTGTGTCATGTGTCGGGGGACAAAGCCTGAAATTCCAAAGAATAAATTTTATTACGGATCAGTAAGGTTACTAATATACCTTGCCACTGATCATCCTTAATTCAAAAAATTATTTTTGAATTTCCGTAATTAATATTTCAGCTGACGGATTAAAACCAGGAAGTTCAATGTTTATTCTTAGCTATAAAGGCACTCATTCTTCCGTCAAGGTTCTGTATCCTTAAACGGACCATACGATCTCTTAATTACCTGTATATCTAAACGTTAATTCACTTTTAGGGTCTAAGAAGAGACCCCTGATACTTAACCGTGGTCATTAGAAAAGATATTTTGCTGATTTGAAATATATTTCAACTTTCAGATCAATAATTAATATATAATCATAAAAAAATCTATTTTAGCCTGTTACTTTTTGCGAAATTAGTAATGAATAATCATATTGAAAATCAGTGATTCCCGTCAATGGCGAAACGACTGTAAAAACAGGCAACAGGAAAGTTAATTTTGAAGTGCACGTAAAACCAGTCTGAATTATTTGCCAGAACGTTTTAAATACTGAATAATGAAAATACATTTGATGCGAATTGCAGCGGCTTCCGGTTGGTTGTATGATTCGAAAAAAATCCGAAATATCTCAACACAAATTTATATGGTAACAGAAACTGAAATCTGCAAATTTGTATGGGGCATTCGACCATTCCGTTACAATATCCAATTTGCTGGTCCCGGGAAAGGAACCCGATGCTTCTGCCGGCAATATCCTTAGCGAAGGTTACCAGATTGCTTCGAAAGGTTCCGTGCTGTTGTTTATTTCCGAAAAAATATACAATCTTGATGAATTAAGGCTTAGTCTGAACTTCCCTTCAGGGAATGCTGCCGACCTTGTATCGGAGCTTATTCATCGGGAAGGAGTCATGGGCTGCCGCCGTCTGAACGGGAAGTCCACTATCATACTTCGCGAAAACGAAAATACCACCATCATCCGCGATCGCAACGGCGAAGGTCCCATGGTATATTTTACAAAGGATTTCTTCACCGATTCGTACCAGGGACTGTTTCGTTTCAAAAATTTCAAGGCGGAGCCCGATCTGACAGGTATCACAACCTTCATGAAAATAGGTTATATACCTGCCCCGGTCACCTCGCTGGCCGGAGTTAGTAAAGTTCCTGCCGGTGAAATACTGTTTGCCACCAAAGCAGGATTCCGCTTCGAAAAACTCTTCGACTTTGACGAAATACTTCATGCCGATCGCAAAGAAATTCCACTACCGGAAGCCATTGAAACATACAGTGACCTGCTGAAAAAGTCACTAAACAGAAGAATAGGCGATGTAGATACCGTCGGCGTTTTGCTGAGCGGAGGCTACGATTCGGGTGGTAACATAGCCATGACGAGAGATATCTATCCGGGCAAAATAAAAACCTACTCCATTGGATTTAAGGATAACCCCGCTTCAGAACTCCTGTATGCACGGATGATGGCTGAGCAATATGGAGCCGAACACCATGAGTATGTGATGGATGGGACCGAAATCGAGTTTCTGCCCGATATTATTGATGCCCTGGGCGATCCGTTCTCTGAATCGGGTTTCATGCTTAACCATTCGGTTATGAAAATGGTGAGTACCGAAAACCTGCCGGTGACCATTGGAGGTGATGGGAACGATCAATACTTCGGCGCCGGGATACGGGAAACGGCATTGCATTATAAAATGCGTCGCTACGGGCTGGCTCCATTCTCAAATATGTTCGATAAACTGAGCAGCAACAACTTTTTTGACAAAGATAACCTGGCTTTCAGAGTACGCTACCAGAATCAGAAAATCCTGAAGGTCATGGAACCTGAAACCTTTGGGTTCCCTGATTTCCAGCTAAACCAAATGTTTCTTTTAAAAGACATCGCTCCTCACCGTTTCCTTGCTGCCATTCCTGATAAATTCAACAGCTACGAAGAGCTGTTCCTGCAACGCAATTATTACCTGCACCTGCAACATTCAGTAAATGAGGTCATCCTGTTCAAAGCCTCACGCATGTCGGAGTTTTTTGATGTCAACCTGGCATTCTCATACATTGATCTCGACATTTACCATTTCATTCAGAACCTGCCTATACATCTGCGAGCCAAAGGAACCGTTGAGGAATGCATGAAAGGAAAAGGCGTTACAAAATTTATTCATAAGCAACTGGTGAAAACTATGCTTCCCAGCGCGGTGACCAACCGCCCAAAGCAGGGAGGATTCTCCCCCCTGGAGATCTTTTTCAATACTGCCGAACGCAGGAAAGCCATATACAGGTACATCCGGAATTCCTCTTTTGCAGCTATCCTGAAAAAGAATAATTTCCTCGAAGACTTTTTTACACAATATGAAGCCCTGGCAACAGGACAATCCTACTGGTTCTGGCATAAACAAGTGAAATCAAACCAATTGATAAATCTGTTGATTATCACCTTATGGTGGGACAGGGTTATCGAAAACCGGAAATCAGCCGGCTTCTCCGACAATCTCCTTTACCTGCACCATGTTTAAGATAGGCACCGTTTATAGTACCCTTTAAAATTTTGTCAAAAAACACGCTTGTTTCCTTCGCAGATCAAAAATAGTAGTATATTTACATCTACAATGAACATCCTCAAATAAGAACATAATAATCTAAACTATTACCCTATGAAAGTCGCAATTGTTGGCAGTGGATATGTCGGCCTGGTAACCGGGACATGTTTTGCCGAAGTAGGTATTGATGTCGTATG
>JBAXXB010000056.1:0-18893 GCA_037128115.1 Bacteroidota bacterium | reverse complement strand
GCATTGTTTCAGAATCACCGGAAATATATTTGAAAAACAAGAACCGATGTAAGTAAACAAAATCGACTGTTTTGGAATTAGATATTCTAATAACCGAAGTGAAATTGCTAAAAGAAAAGTCGCCCTCTTTTTTATCAAAAACAATAACTCTACCAACTGGTTGTTTTGGCCCACCTCCTGATTTCTCAAGAATAATGTCACCATATTGTAGTTTTCTTTTTGCATATTGGGATTGTTCAACATTCAAAGAGACAATATCCGTATCGTCTAATCTTCCATCCTTGGTGAAATTTGTATTTCGAATAACGCCAACTGTATTATACGGTGGCTTCTTACCGGTCCATAAGCCATTTCCAAACTCACAAACATCTATTAATTTTTTTATTTCCCAATCCTCTGGCAATCCTGGAATATTATTTTTACTCATATTAGTCGTAATTATCTGATGCCAGTTCTTTTTCAATTTCCTCAATGCTTGGCAGGCTGTCTTTCAGGTTTTTGGGCAATGATTTCTGCATATCGCGTTCCCAGTTAGCCACTCCAATGGGATTGCCCAACCCGGCAAGGGAGTATTCAACCACCAGTTTGTTTTTCGATTTTACCAGCAAAAGGCCTATGCTGGGCTTATCGTCGGTATGGCACAGCACATCGTTTACCACGTTAAGGTAAAGGTTCAGTTTGCTGATATACCCAGGGTCGAACTCGCCTGCTTTAAGTTCGACCACCACATAGCAACGCAGTTTGAGGTGGTAAAAAAGCAAATCAATATAAAAATCGGACCCTCCCAGTTCGAGATGCACCTGGCGGCCTACAAATGCAAAGCCCTGCCCCAGTTCGAGTAAAAACTTCTGGATATGGTCAATCAGTTTTTGTTCCAGTTCGGCTTCTTTGCGAGGGTCGGCAGTGCCTAAGAAATCAAAAACATAGGGGTCTTTAAAAATCTGGCTGGCAAAATCGGATTGAGCCGTAGGCATGGAAGCCCCGAAATTCTGAATGGCAGCACCTTGCCGTTTATGAAGTTGAGTTTCAATCTGAAACACCAGCATATCTTTGCCAAAGCCATTTTCTACGGTCTTTTGGGCGTACCATAAGCGGGTTTCGGGGTCAGTGAGTTTGTCGAGCAGCGTAATATTACTACGCCATGGAATTAGTGCAACGGTGCGTTGCACAATTTCGGCGTCGGGCCATGCTTCAGCCAGTTTTCGCATGTATTTCAGGTTTCGTGGCGAGAAACCATTCATTTCGGGGAATTCGGTTTTCAGGTCAGCCGACATGCGATCTATCACTTTTGCACCCCAGCCTTCATTTTTTTGTCGTTTCAGGATTGAATTTCCGATTTCCCAATACAGTGTAATCATAGCCGAATTGGCTGCAATTACAGTTTCCAAGCGTTTTTTAGTGATACGTTCTTTTATTTCCTTGATAAAACCGGCATATCCTTCGGGCATTTCGGCTAAACCATCGGCAACAGGAAATACAACCTGGTCTTTTTCAATGCCACGTTGGTTTCGTTTACTCATACTTTCCATTTTGTCTGACTCTTCCATGGGTGCAACAAATTGGTTAAATCAATTCAAGAATAGTATTTAAAATCTCAGCACTTTCTTCGTCCAGGGCTTTCATTTCGGCTAAAATAGCCTCTGGCTGGCGTAGAGCGGTTTCCTCTTTTTTATTTGGGTTTTTGGCACTCAGGTCAAAGGTAGTTTGGTCAATATCCTTTACGCTGATGCTCCATGAGTTTTCGCTTTCGGCTTTGGTTTTTTGCAGTTCTACAAATTCAGCCAGGTCTTTTTCGTTAAGGGAGTTGGTTTTGCCTAAGTTGCGGTCTAAGTTCAACTGGTAATACCAGACTTTTTTGGTAGAAGTACCTTTTTCGAAAAACAAAACCACTGTTTTTACACCGGCACCGGTAAATACGCCAGCAGGTAAATCCAAAACGGTATGCAGGTCACAGCTTTCCAGTAAATGCTTGCGTAAACTCACCGAAGCGTTATCGGTATTGCTTAAAAATGTGTTTTTGATAACGATACCGGCTTTACCATCGGCTTTCAGGATTTTGATAAAGTGCTGTAAAAACAGGTAGGCGGTTTCACCGGTTTTAATCGGGAAATTTTGCTGCACTTCGGCTCGTTCCTTGCCGCCAAACGGAGGATTGGTGAGTACAATATCGTACCTGTCCTTCTCCTGTATATCCGAAAGGTTTTCGGCTAAAGTGTTGGTGTGTATAATATTGGGTGCTTCGATACCGTGAAACACCATATTCATAATGCCAATGATATAAGCTAAACCCTTTTTCTCTTTGCCGTAAAAGGTTCGTTTCTGCAATATTTCAACATCCGAGGTGGTTAGGTTTTGCAGTTTCCCTTTGCTGTGGCGCATATAATCGTATCCTTCGCACAAAAAACCCATACTGCCGCCAGCGCCGTCGTACACGCTGTTGCCAATCCTGGGGTCAACAACTTTTATAATGGTTCGGATTAGCGGACGTGCAGTGTAGTATTCGCCACCATTACGACCGGCATTGCCCATATTTTGTATTTTCGATTCGTACAAATGGCTCATTTCATGCTTTTCGGCATGGGTGCGGAACTTTAGCTGGTCAATCAGGTTGATTACTTCACGCAGGTTATAACCGCTTTGTATCCGGTTTTTCAGCTCGCTGAATATTTCACCGATTTTATATTCAATGTTGTCGGCTGTTAATGCATCCGTTTTAAACTTTTTCAGGTACGGAAACAGCTTAAAATCTACAAAGTCTTTGAGATCGTCGCCGGTAGCTGCATTATGATGGTCTATTTTGCCATCTTCATTTTTCGGCATCGCCCAAACGCTCCACTGGTATTCGGGTGCAATAATGGCATTGTACGTTTTACCGGCAAGCGAAGCAGCGGTGGCTTTATCCTTCTCCAAATCGTCGAGGTACTTCAGGAACAATACCCAGGAGGTTTGTTCCACGTAATCCAATTCGCTTCCGCATCCGGCATCCTTGTGCAAGATGTCGTCAATATTTTTAAAGGTTTGTTCGAACATTGCAGTAATAGTGGCTTATTTGTGGATATCAAAGGTAAGATTATAGTTTGTTTTGAGGAAGCCATGTGCAAAGGAATGCGGTTTTTAGCTAAAAAGGGGGCTAAAAGGGCATAAAATGGCGGTTTTCAAGAGTTTTTAGTCAAAACCACTGGCTGAAGCGAGAAAAAGCACATAGATAATAACCAAAAATTAAATTCTGTTTACACTAAGTTTACTCTAAGGGGAAGCCTTGTTTACTTTAAAGGGTATTTATGGTGACGAAATCAGCGAACTGATGACTTTAATGAATTAATTAAACGGAAATACCGATAACAAGCAGCTCCTTTTCAACTTTAACGAGTAAATCGCTAATGTCGTCTGGGTCGATATTTTTAAGTTCGTAGTCTGTCATAGCATTACTGGTAACGGCCAACAGTCGAGTAGGCAAGGGGAATTTCACCCCGAGCCTCTCACAGAACCGTGCTTGAAAGTCTCCCTTCACACGGCTCTTCTATTTTCAAGGCGTAAATATAAGCTCATCCTCCAGAAAGTTGGCAAATTTCTCCAGAAATTAGCTGACCCCTTCGCCCCGCTAACGCTCGAACTCTCTCACCGAAGGTAATCCTTTCGCGTGATTCTATAAACGCTTAACCCCCTGCTTGCTCCAGCAGGTCGGTGAGTGATTTCGTGAAATAGGGCTTCATGTTGGGTAGCGAGAAGCGAGCACATGAAGCCTTAGTTGTTATGCGCTGTTTTTATTTATCAAGTAAGCTTTTCCATTCTACACCCGCTACCACGTGAATCCTTTCGCGTGGTCCTATAAATCCAGCACTCCATACTATGCCGACGCTTGTTATGTCAGGTCGGTGGGTGATTCCGTGCAACATGGCTTTATATTGGTTCCCGAAAAGTGACCACACAAGATTTGGTTATTAAGCGCTGTTTTTATTTATCAAGTAAACTTTTCCATTCTACAGGTGTTTTTCCACAAGAGCGGGAATTTTTCCACGATGCGATACCAATATTGAATCCTTTTATTAAAGTTATGGAAATTATATCATATTGATTTATGTTAGGCTCAGTTTCCAAAATAGTTTTAATAACTGTTCTTGTTTCTTTTGTATTCTCTAGATCATCTATGTTTTGCGGAAGTTCTTTCACCCATAATTGGACTACCAGGGATTGTGTTGTCGATTTTGATTCACCATATACTGTCGATGTGTTTTTTGATACTCCGGCGTTTAGCACTCCGTCAATATTTAAGATACTTTTTTGGATAGCAATCAGATCGCCAAAAGAAGAATTTGCAGGTGTTACTCCAACTATTGTAAAAACTATCAAAAGAAATGTTAAAAAGCCAAAAATATAATAAGCGGCTTTTGTCACGGTTGGAAACTCAGTTTTATCTTCCGTTCTTACTGTAGTTACCACAAAAGAGCCTATTATCAGATCATGTAAAGATTGTCTGTTTCCTTTATTGAAAATATAGATAACAATTACTCCGAGCATCAATGACATACACGAAATAATTTTCAAATAAAATATGTCTGAACCAACTTGCGCACCCGGCACCTCTACCTTTATCAAGAAATAGGGAGCATAAAGAATCAGAGCTCTTAAGAATGAGCGCTGAAGACTCAACGTATTACCTTCTTTGTCTACAACCTGAATGCCCATCACTTTCTTCCCGGGAGTTTGTCCATTAAATAATTTTGAATTGTATATTGTAAAATAAAGAACTGCAATTGAAAGCCCGATTAAAATTCCATAAGAGCCAATTCTTATCAGGTAGTCCTGAATTGTTAGCCCAAGAATTATCCCTATAATGCCTAGTATAATAGTGTCAATAACAAGTGCTCCGATTCTATTCCAGAATTTTGATATTAAAATGTTTGTTTCCATTGTTGTTAGTTAGTTTGTCTTATGTTGTCTTAAAATAGCGCATAATGTTCCCTGTTACCGCGCGAACTCTCTCACCGAAGGTAATCCTTTTGCGTGGTTCTATTAACTCTTAACCCCCTGCTTTCTCCGGCAGGTTGGTGGGTGATTTCGTGAAATAGGGCTTCATGTTGGGTAGCGAAAAGCGAGCACATGAAGCCTTAGTTATTAGCAGCAGTTTTTCCCGTCCGTGTGATTATTTATTCAGTTGTCCACCGCCAAGTTCTTTAATTTTTGCTTCTATCTGTATATTGTAATCTTCTATTTGAGTTTTGTATTGGTCAGTGTTCTCCGAAATTGCTTTATAAAGTAATTCATAGCTTTTTATTCTAAGTTCACAATATTCCTTCAAAAGTCTGTTCTTGGTTCTAATTTCTATTGGCAAATCCAAGTCCTTGAAACTGTCAATAAGTTTAATGTTTTCATTCCAATAATAAATTCCCCTGTCTTTAATACCGTATAGAATTTTATCATTGGGTGTGTTTTGTGGCAAATGATAAACCTCTAATGCCATGGCTTCCATTGAAACAAATTCTTTTATCTTTTTGTCATATGTCCCAATGTCGTTTGGAATCTTTTTGTAAACTACAAAAGAGGAAACAAGAATTAAAACTGTCAATAGACCAATGGTTGTGAATTTGAGTTTATTTTCTTCAGGCTTTTTAAGACTTGGAATCAAAGCGTAACCGATGAAGAGTCCGCCAAGTAAACCGCCAATGTGGGCTGCATTGTCTATACCACTATTTGGTTTAAGTCCATTAAGAATGTTGTAACCAACGAAAACCGCAATACTTGTAAGCAATGCTTTTCGTGCTGACTTTTCAATGAGGTTTGTTGTCAGCAAAGCAAGGAATACTCCATACATTCCAAAGATTGCTCCCGATGCACCTGCACTAATAGTCAAGTCGTGCCACCACAAACTTGCTATACTTGCTGTTATGCCAGTCAGAAAATATGCTGTTGTAAATCTTGTTCTACCTAGATGTGGTTCTAAAAGTAAACCGATATAAAGTAAAGCATACATATTCATTAGAAGATGGAAAATTCCAATGTGCAGAAAACAATTTGTGATTAGGCGCCACCATTCGCCTTCCAATGTTATAGGTCGGAAATTTGCTCCCCACTTTATTAAACTTTCATTGTCGGGGAGCATAAAATTGACTCCCGAAATAATCATCAAGATAAAAATTACAATGTTCAAGTTTATCAAAATCGGAGTGATGAAATAACCTTGTGTCGGCTTGAAGATTGCAAAAACACTTGTTAGTTTTTCTTTTGTTGTCGGTGGTGCTTGAGTTAAAACGTCTTGTTCTTTTGAAACTAAACTCGATTTCAGTTCTTCATATTTCTGCGCAAGTTCTTCGGGAGTAAATAAGTTTTTTAATTCGTTGAATGTTGAAACTAAATTCTCAATGTTTTTTTTATTTTTTCCCCAGTCTACCATTTGACTGCCTGTGCATTCGCTTTTCAAGTTTGCATTATTGCCGTTAATTTTCACTTTAACTTCCTCACTCCAGGAACTCATTGAGAATTTTGTAAAAGCAATGAAACCAGTTTCGCTTGTGTAGCCAACATTCCATTCAAGTTTTTTTGCTGCTTCAATGGCAAGAACAAGAAATTGTTCTGTAGTTAAACTGTCAAGAGGTAATTCCTCAATGTGTTTTGGTGAAAGTCCGTATGCCATATTTATCTTGTCTGTCTGTTAATTTTTGGTCGTCTTATAATTAGTGCCAACGACTGAATTACTGCTAAATAGCACTAATATCGTACTTATTTGCAAGTGGTGTTATTCGTTAAATGATTTGATTTCATGCCGATAATTCTGTTCTCCTATAATTCATGCTCTTGATTGTAAAACTGTAAATCTATATCATAGCTCCCGAACAAATATAATATCTTTTTATATATCCAAACTATCCAACGGGCTTTTTATCTGGTCCAATCCCTTGGTCGTAATATGGGTATATTTCATTTGTTTTGCTGCACTTTTGCCCCAAAACGATTGAGTGTAGCAGCGGTAAGGGATTGCGGGCTACTTTCCTGCTTACCTTCCTTCCCTGCTGCCGCGCGAACTCTCTCACCGAAGGTAATCCTTTCGCGTGGTTCTATAAACTCTTAGCCCTATGCTTGCTCCGGCAGGTCGGTGGGTGATTTCGTGTAATATGGCTTTATATTGGGTCGTGAAAAACGACCACATGAAGCCATAGTTATTGGCAAACGTTTATTGTTGTAACATAAATACTGATGTTATCTGAATACATACCTTGATCGGCTTGCCATTCAACATTGCAGGTTTCCATTGTGGCGTTTTTCTGATTACTCTTAGTGTTTCTTTATCCAGTAATTTATGCGCGCTTTTCATAATTGAAAAATCTGTTAAGTTTCCATTCTCGTCAATAATACATTGCGTTATTACTTTGCCTGCAATTCCATTTTCAGCAGCCTCAATAGGATATATAAATCTTTTGGTTACATATGAACGAATATCTACAGTTCCATCTAAAAATACAGGAGCTTTAAATTCGCCATTAATTGATTCTTTTAACGAATTTGCCTTTATATCAAAATGTAATACGTCTGGATAGTCATTATCATTATAAACTAAGTCAAAGTCATAATCAAATTCTTCGATTATTTTGCCATTATCATCATAATCAATCCATTTGCCAGAGGGAATACCATCAGTATATTGCTTAATTCTAAACAATTTGTCATCCTTTAATCTTTTTAAGATGTATACAATAGACTTATCAGGATTAGAAATAGCTACCTCGACAAATTTTCCTTTTTTTGCTTCAACAGTTGGTCCACCGTCTTTATCCTTATAATACTTCTTACTTATTGTATCTTGTCCGTTTAAGTGACTCAACAAGCCTAAAACTGAAATTAAAATCATGGTTAATTTAATCATCATATTATTGCTTTTGTTTTTAAATGTATGCCAACGATTGGCTACCTGCTAAATAGCACTTATATCGTACTTATCTGCAGATGGTGAACCTGTGCGTTCGCTGTTGAATAACTCCCAAACACAAATAAAAATACAAAAAACCATGTGTTTGCGTTCTTGATTGTAATTTTTCTCATAGTGCAAAATTGTTAGATTAGTATTAATTACCAGAATATCTGCTTATTGGGTGTTGTGTTTATAGGTTACACCGTGTTTGCTTTAACCAACACAGCCTGTTTTTATTATTGCGAAAATAAATTTGTATGTTACACTATTCCGGATTTACATCCATTTCCAGATTTTAAAGCTTTCAGTTTACTTCACAATTTCAATTTTAAACCCACGCATGCCACTCGTTGTTCGTATAATGAGAAAATAGAAACCCTGCTCCAGTCCGGTCAGGTCAAGAGGGAATTTAGCAGTTGAATTTAGTCCTTTACAAAACTCAGACACGGGTTTGCCTAGTTCATCGAATACACTAATTATTACTTCCGACTTCAATGTGCCAAAATCAATGTACATCATTCCTGTTGTTGGGTTTGGGAATAAAACAATGCCTGCAAGCGCTTCGTTTTCCGAAATCCCATATGGATCTCCAACCTTCACAGTTATGCTCTGTATACAGTGATGACTGTCGGAAACATACGCATGATATATGTCGTTAGTAAGATTTATTGCTTTAACTGTAGTTTGCTGCAAAGGATCATCCCAGCGCACCGAATAGGGCGGAACTCCGCCAATTGCATTAACAGTGGCAGTACCTTCGGGACTCGACGTCAGAGGGTCGTCGGGCGTTGAATATGCGTTTAAAATAATGGCCGAAGGTTCAGTGATGGTAATTGTTGATCCAGATATGCAGCCTTCAGCGTCATAAACAGTAACAGTGTAGTTGCCTGCAGGTATATTATATTGTGAACCGGTAGTTTTTCCATTGTCCCATAAATATGTGAATGGATAACTCCCTGAAGAAGGATAAATATTAATACTTCCGGTTAGCCCGCCAAAGCATTTTACATCACTTTTGTATATTTCGAGCAGCAGGGTGTCCTTATTTACCGTTGTTTCAAGATCCAGGGTACAGTTCTTCATATCTCGAACCTGGGCTGAGTATGTTCCTTTGTGGAGGTTAGTGATTGCTGAAGTAGTACTTCCGTTATTCCAGGTATAGGTGTATGGCGCACGCCCTTCGCTGATAGTTATGCTTGCCGTTCCGTTTCCTGATGGATTGCATGATTCATCCATAGCCTCGATATTTCCTAGCAGAACTGACTGAGTAATAACAGTAGTATCAATAATAACACAGCCTTGCTGATCAACCAGGTTTGCTGTATAGTTGCCTGTCGCCAGTCCTGATATCATGTTTCCTGTCATTCCGTTATTCCAGGAGCAACTGTAGGGCACTTGTCCTCCGTATGGCATTAATTGAACATAGCCATCAGCAGCTCCGCAAGATGCATCATCCGATATTTTCGTCATGGCAAACCATATGCAACGGTAACAATCTTCCGAAAATTCAATAATTTTATGTTTGGTCCCTGAAAATACTTCATTTGTATGGTCTCCATTTATATCTTCTACAACTAAAGTGGTACTTTCACCTGGTGAATCATCCAGAAGCCTGGTATAGCCATATTGTGTATCAGTTGCATAAAAATAAACCCGCCCGGCGGTAGAATAAACTATTTCAGGTACTCCATCTTTATTCAGATCAGAAACAACAAGGGCATCTATCATTCCGCCAATCGTGTTCACTGTATCGATAGGCTGTAATGTTAACCCATTTAAAATCATAATTTTACCAGAGTATGTTCCGGCAATAATCTCTTCAATTCCATCACCGTTCCAATCAAATAAGTCGAATGACGAAACGGAGTAACCACTGCTCTCAATCATCTGGTGTGTTAATCCGTTAAAAACTGTTAATTTGTACCTGTTCAATACCACATCTTTCACGTGATCGGCATTTAAGTTTCCTGTTTTAATAAGAGTCAAACCCTCATATCCGAATACTGGCGAAGAATATTTGATGCTATAATTCAATGGATTTATCACATAATAACTGTACCCGGTGGTAGCAATAATTTCAAGCTGCCCGTCAGAATCAACATCATCCACAGTAAAATTTGCAAATGCCCAGTTTATTTCATTCGAAGTATATACATGTGTGCTCTTGATCGCCTTGGTAATGCCATCTAGAACCCAGATTTCCCCATTATAAATTTCACCACCGGCAACTATAATTTCTTTTTTGCCATCATTATCAATATCAGCGACTTTCACATCATTTATTCCGGTCCAACTGTTATCAAACAACATATCATCACTCTGCCATTCTGTTTCATGTGTAATTGCATTAAAGACGGATAAAATCCCTCCACGGTAGCCATTAGAACTCTTATATGAAATTGCAACCAGCTCTTTAACTCCATCATCATCAACATCTTCAATATCTATTGCTCGAAAAGGCCCATCCTCAGCCCTGCTCTGCCATTCCCTGGCCTGCGTGTTGATATTAAAAATTTCGAGTTTGTGTGCTCCTCCACCTTCAGTTCCAGAACCAAATAATAGCTCCAACTGCCCGTCTCCGTCGAGGTCTGATACACAAACATCAGCTATCCCTCTTCCCTGGGCGGTTACAACCCATAACTCATTTTGGTTCAGCGAATTAATGCAATGTAAATCATAATCCCAGGTGTTTTCGCCATAGATAATCTCTTTAATACCGTCGTTATTCACATCCCTTACAACAAAATCGTTAATCGTGTTATCTTCATATATAACAAATTTTGTTGTTTGCAAGTCAGCATCGTACACATTTAATCCACCATTGGTATAAAAAATCTCACCCTTTCCATCCTGGTCAATATCAGAGACCTTAATTCTATAGCTATAATCTGTGAGTCCCGGGTTGAAAATCCATTCAACCACGGTATTATTCTGGCTGCATTCGAGAACGTATCCCTGCGAAGTAATTAACTCAAGTTCTGCATCATTATCAACATTTGCTATTTTGAAATCGTGTGCCGCATACGGTAGTATCATTTCGATTGAGAAATCTTCGGGCTTATACACTTTGATACTACTATATGTGCTTACAGCGAGTTCCGGAGAACCATCATTATCAATATCCCCAAATTCAATATCACGGATTTCATCTAAATAGCTGGACGAAGCAGGGAATGATTTTAGGAGTTGCCGGGTATCACCGGTATAAACTTTTAACGAGCCATCATTAAACCCGACAAAAATCTCCATAATGTTATCGTTATTAATATCAAATACATTGATCCTGGTGATATATGCCTGGTAATGTTCACTGATCCATAAGTATTCATAATCCTGTCGTTGCACATTGTAATGCAGTATATACCAGTAATTACCTGCACCGCATAGTACTACTGTGGTACCTGAATTGTCAATATCCACGGTATTTAGGGTACGATCCCCAACCTGCATCCCTATTATGGCATACTGCCATGCCGGGTCACAATTTACAAGATGTTGATTGTTGTCGGGTTGAGAAAAAGAAAAAACGCTTAACAATAATAATAAGCCTGTTAGTAGTATCTTATTCATAACTAAAATATTTATAAACTTTTTTCGCGATTACGGTCATTTCACCAGCTGAACTTTTCGCATGGCATACCCGGTATTAGTTTTAATAATCAAGCTGTATGCTCCGGGTACAAATGCTGATAAATCAATCGGTAAGGATGCATGAAATACATCCGGGTACAGGGCTGTATATACTTTACGGCCCAGCTGATCATAAATATCCACCTGCATGTTCTGCATTTCATCAAAATGTACGTCTAGAGATATTTTCCCACTTGTAGGGTTGGGATAAACACTTAATTTGACAGGGTCGTAATTATCGGAAACTGAATTGGTTTCAGCCACCGATACTGTATCAATTACCTGGCACCAGCGGGCATCGTTAATAATGACAGTATATTTCCCGTGAAAGAGGTTATAAGCAGTCGCAGTGGTTTGTGCAAACGGATCGTTCCATCTGTAAGTATATGGCGGTGTGCCACCCGTAACAATGGCTGTCGCTATACCATCGCCAAACTGGTTGGTGTTTGTATCAGGAGTGGATTGCATTGATGAAGTGAGCAATTCAGGTTCGGTAATTGTTCTCGTATCGTGAGCATAGCATCCATGGCTATCCGTCACATCAACTGCATAAATTCCAGGAACAAGGCCAGATAGCTGAGCTGAATTTTGCCCGCTGTTCCAGCTAAAAGTATATGGAGGTTTGCCTGTTGTTGGATTAATCAATATGATGCCATTGTTGTTTCCATAGCATGAAATATCCTTTTTCGTCACCTGCAAAATCAAAGTATCTTTCTGAATAACAAGTGTTTTGTTCAGTTCACAGTTCTTTGAATCCCTTACAATAACGGAGTATGAACCTTTCGCCTGATTATTTATGCTTGCTGTGTTAGACCCTGTATTCCACAAATATGTTATTGGCTCGGTACCTTCACTAATACTAACAGTTGCTGAACCATCATCCCCTGGATTGCAGGTTTCGTTAACGCTAGCATAAGTTGCAGCAAGCACAGCCTGTTGAATTACTGAAGTATCAATAAGCACGCATCCGTTATTATCAGTCAAGGTAACTATATAAGTGCCTGGCGAAAGATTGTTCAGCGGGTTAGCAGTGGAGCCGTTGTTCCAGGAAAAGGAGTATGGTGCTTTCCCTCCTTTCGGCATTATAAACACCGAACCGTCTGAAACCGCACCACACGAAGTCTTCTCAATGGCTTTATCAGCATCCAGCCACATACAATGGTAACAATTACTTGCAAGTTGTTCAACCTGGTATCGTCCGCCATAGATTAAATCATATTGGCCGTCTTTGTTAATATCATTAACAACCAAGCCTCCCAGATTAAACCCCGATGGATCCAGATTTTTCACATATATCGGATGTGTTGAGTCTGAATAAATAATTACTTTCCCATAGGAAGTCGCAATGATCTCGGGCTTTAAATCATTGTTCAGATCACTAACAGTAATTGCGGTTATTGCACTTGGTGAAAGCTTTATAGCTGACATCTTAAGTAAAGTTACTCCATCAATAACGTATACATATCCGTCATAAGTGCCGGCAATAATATCTTTCATTCCATCGCCATCCATATCGTAAACATCGCTTACTGTAAATTCCTTCCAGTTTATCTCCTGGCTTACATGTGTTTGACTATCAAAAATCTTCAGTATTCCCTTGCCTGTAATAATTTCCGATTGATCATCATTATCGATGTTGCCAACTCTAACAGGTGTATAGTTGTTTTGAAATACATTATCAGAGGCATAATCAATTTCGAAATTCTCAGAATTGATGATATAGTATTTATATGGAGTGGTTGCAATGATCTCTTTAACGCCGTCATTGTCAACATCATCAATATCAATGTACCTGCAGTTAGCCATGCCGGAGGATGAGAATACATGTGATTTCTTAATTGTCTTTGTTATTCCATTCATATACCAGAAGGCAACATCATAATACCCTCCGTAAAAAACAATTTCCTCTATACCATCCTTATCAATATCATCGATTTTGAAACTTACTGCATTTAATCCTAACGAAATTAAATATCCTGATGTAAGGAAACATTTCAACCCATGGGTTACACCATCAAAAACCATAAGATTTCCTTCATATACAACTAATTCCTTGGTTCCATCATTATCAATGTCGCCGACACCTATTTTATCCAGGTACTCAGCTACAGGTAAACTTCTGCATTTCAGCGCATGCGATGCCATATCAGCAATGAAAAACTCATGATAATAATTATTGCTTACTCCGGATCCCGAGCTCCAGATTACATCCAGTGCTCCATCACCGTCAACATCGTAAATATTTAGCGCATCAACTCCGGTATTATAATTTTGCATTGTCCATATTTGCTGATAGGTTGAAGCATCATAGCATCTCAATCCTCCATATAGCAAACCATATACAATCTCTTCGCTGCCATTGTTATCAATATCTTTCATGATAAACTGCATGATATCAGCAGTTTCGTTGATCTGGTGTTTCATTAATTTTGTGTCGGCATCATATATTTCAAGAACATTATCCTTGCTGCGCAAAATTTCTTTCATTCCATCATTGTCAATATCCGATAGATGTACCAGGTATTCAGATCTGTGATTAGCCGTACTGTAAATCCATTCTTCAACTAAATTAGTTCCGTTAAGTTGCAGAACTTTTCCATGGCTAGTAACAATTTCGAGAGAAGAATCAGCATCTACATTTCCAATTTCAAAATCGTAGTCTGCATACGGGATTACCTGTTCGAGGTAATATCCGTCGGTATTAACTATGTAAATTTTGGAAAGATCACCTATTACCAATTCTTTCACTCCATCGTTATCTGCATCTGCATATTCAATATCCCTGATCATGTCAAGTCCATTTATAGTTGGCAACTCCATCTTCAATGTCCTTGTAAGACCATCAAAAAGCTCAATTATGCCGTTGCTGTGTCCCACGAATATGTCGCTTATACTATCATTATTTATATCAAATACCCCTATATAATTCAAGCCATGATACTCATCCGATATATTGCTGATCCACAAAAAATCTACTGTATCTTTAACTGCATCATATTTCATTATATACCAGTAAAATGATGTCCCGGCAACAATCTCGGTTATTCCGTCATTATCAATATCAAGCGTCTGCATTTTCCGGGTACCTATGTATTTCCCCAGTGTGGCGTATTTCCATTCTGGATCACAATTCATGTCGGTATAGTTGTCGGTACCCAAAGCAGCATGCTTTTGCGCTTCTGTTATTTTGAGGCTGTCTGGTTTTGGTAAACCACCAGCATCTTTTTTAGCTATAACAGGTCTCGCGGGTTTTGTAATATTGCCTTGGGTGGTATCATCCACACCATTATCCTGAGTACCTGTCAAATGTGTATTTGCTTTAGCTATACTCAATTGTGACTGACAAATACAAACGGCTGTAATAAAAAGAAAGATAAAAATTTTCATACGCTAATACTTTATAATATTTATAGAATTTAGATATATTTTATTGTTGCTTTAAATGTTTTCAATAGATATTTCAATCAGAATCTAAGCTCATTTTGAAAAAGGTAATCCCGAATGCATTAACAATTCCTTCGATTTGCCAGGCAGGTAAAGGTAAAACAGAAAGGCGAAAATTTAACATATTACAGTAGCTATCTTTCCAATCTGAATAAATAGTTGTTCGGGTTACATTACTATAAGCGTATTAACCTCTTTATCGTTTATATTTATCTGTGGATCTGTTATCTTAAAACGGTTATTGCGCCTCGTTTTACTTTTTCCTTCGCAGGGTATAAATCTGCCTTCATTGTATAATTTACTATATATGCATATGTTTCCCCGTAGCATGGATTTCCGTTAATCGTGCCATCCCAGCCATTTTTAACATCATACGATTCATATATTTTTTGCCCCCAGCGGTTAAAAATTTGAATGTGATAGGAAAATACAGCTCCCTGTATGACAGGATTAAATGTTTCATTCTTGCCATCGTAATTCGGTGAAAAAGCAGAGGGAAACCATAATTCGGAATTGCAATCCTTTACCAGTATAGTATCACTTGTGTAACATAACCCATCAAAAACCTCAACTGAATAGGTCCCAGACTTACTAACATCCATTTTGCTGAAAGTTGTCCCATCCGACCAAAGATATTTTCTAAAACCGGGGCCTACACTGAGATTAATTAAATTTCCCGGGCATATTATAGTATCGTTGCCAAGGAAGATAATAGGCTTAACATTTACTGTCAAATTCGTAGTTATAATGCTATCACACCCCGATTTAGTAGTTAAAGTGTCAATGTAAATGCCTGGGCTTGTATAAGTGTGAGCTCCAAGAATGAAATGCTCGCCCTGGCATATTGATGGATTAATGGTACTATACAGTTTATTACTCACGGTTAGATTAGTTGTTATAAGACTATCGCAGCCGAAAACCGTCAATAGGTTATCCAAGTATGTTCCTGTAGTGGTATAAATATGAGTGCCAACCTGGTATGTTTCTCCCTGGCAAATTTGTGGAGATAGTATAATCTGATGTTTAGGATTAATTGTCAGTTTTGTTGTTATAATGCTATCACAACCAGATAATGTGGTTAACGTATCTGAATATAATCCTGCAGTTGCATACGTATGTGTGCCAACTGTAATTGTAGCGCCAAAACAAATGTCTGGATTGTATTTGATATTAATAGACGGAACAATGGTTATTGTTATACTATCACAAGCTGAAGTATCGCAAAGACTTTCCCACCGCGCAAAATAAGTGGTGGTTTGAGTTGGAGAAGGAATAGTCAAAGGTGTGTTCTCTCCGATATAGTTTAGTCCACATCCGCCTGAATACCATTTTAATGTATCTCCTAATCCACCAATCGCCGTTAACATAATATTTCCATTATCGTATGGGCATATATTATTGCGATTTGATTGTGCTGAAATTATTTTCTGATTGAAGCAGGATTTAACTTTCAACACGTAAATATCGTCACCTCCATTCCAACTATTATCGTAATAAGCTCCATTACCATAATCAATTGTATAAGCACTGCTATCTGTTATTATTCCTGTAAAATAAACAGAATTCCGGCTGTCTACAACACAGGCTGTACCTCTTGGCCTTGATTCGTTACCATAATAAGTGGCCCATTGCCTATCACCTTGTTTGTTAAACTCTAATAAGTAGGCTTCTTGTAGATTGGTTAATGAGCCCTCCCAATATTCTCCTGACTTTTGTTGTGTTGGAAAATCATATGAAGAAGTTGCGCCGGTTACGAAAACATTTTCTTGGTCATCGATACATAAAGAGATTCCAGTTTCAACGTAATAACCTCCATAATAAGTTGCCCATTCTCTAGCTCCTAGGTTGTTGAATTTTAAAATAATGATATCTGCATCTCCAGCGTTATTTGGCTGCCAGTAAGATCCAGGTGCTTGCTGTACAGGGAAATTGAATGAATTAGTGTACCCTGTGATGTAGATGTTATCATATTTATCAGCACTTATTGATTCCCCATCATCCTCATAAATTCCACCGTAATAGGTTGCCCATAGGCGAATACCTTGATTATTAAATTTCAATATGAATGCATCCGCCTCGCCTCCATTATATTCCTGCCAGTATGCTCCGGCTAACTGTTGCACCGGAAAATTATTGGAGTAGGTATGTCCGGTAATATAAATATTATTCTGAGTATCTGTACAAAGGGATTCGCCAATTGATTGTGTGCCAATTCCTCCATAAAAGCTTGCCCATAATCTTTCACACTGGCTGTTAAACTTTAGTATGAATGCATCGCGGCCTTTATTCGTGTCCTGCCAATAAGCTCCAGCTAATTGTTGGCAGGAGAAATTAAGGGAAAATGTGCTACCTGTAACATAAATATTATCTTGGTTATCAGCTATAATGGATAAGCCCCAATCATCCAGATTACCGCCATAAAAAGTAGACCATTGTAGTTGTCCTAGTGAATTAAATCTTGCAATAAATATATCTTCTAGTCCACCAGCATATGTCGTCTGACAATAAGCACCATTTATTTGCTTGATAGGAAAATCTGGGGAAGAAGTTTCTCCTGTAATATAAATATTACCTTGACTATCGGCACAAATTGACTCACAAAAATCAGAATTATCACCACCATAATAAGTTGCCCATTGTCTTACTCCTTCTTTATTAAATTTTATTAATACAACATTACCTCCTTTAAGTATTGGTTGCCAATAGGCTCCCGATAACTGTTGTGTGGGGAAATCAGCCGAAGATGTTCCCCCTGATATATATATATTATCCTGACTGTCACAACAGATAGTTGTTGTTAACTCGATTGAACTCCCACCATAATAAGTTGCCCAAACCAACGGATCAATCACTATTGTTTTCGACTTATCATAATTAGCTATTTCAAATTCAATTAAACTGTCACTGTTTAATACATATTTACTTTGTATGCCTCCTATTCCTGTATTATTAGCGAAATAGCTTGAAACATTGCCTTCCTCAATAGTACCCGCTATGGTTTCTACTTTTAGTTTTGAATTATTATCGATCAGGCTTGTGCTTTGGGCATGAACAAATTTTATCTTGATATCTTTATAATTCGCTTGCGGGTGAACCACGAAATCGTATTTAAGAGGATGGTCTTTTGAGCCAGTGCTTGTGTATATTACCCAATCAATACCTTTGTATATATTTTTAATTGTTATTTTTCCATATTCCTGCACGCCACAAATACCTTTAGGGCAAGAGGCATAAAAATAGTTATAATACCCTTGTTGGTTGGCCTTTTCTTTAATAATCTGTCCTTTATCAATACTAGCGCCAACCAGATCCATGTCAAAACGATAGCAGGAAGCTAATCTGTTCTCTTTTTCCTGTGTTTTTGGGTTTATTGCGCATCCTTTTTTATTACTGTCTTTTTCATATTTAATATAAACATAACTCAAGCCACGGGTTGTTATATAAATATCACAATTCCCATATGATGCCTTAAAAAGAACATTATCTGCGGAATTACCATCAGTATCAGTAAATTGTCCCTTATTTTCAATAAATGAAAGAGGTTGGTTTTTGAGCCATTCCTTAGCTTCTTGTGTTTTGATAATGCTTTTACTAGCGACTGGAGTAATTAGCAGTAAACAAAGTAATATCACAAATAGTATTCTCACCTGTATAACTTAAAAAGGTAAAAATACATGTTTTTAATATACAGCGGGGTAATAGTATATCTGGCTGCAAATAAATGTTTCTATTTTTTATTCAGCTGTTTTACTTTTTCAAACTGTCAGCGCTTTGTCGGTTACAATGGCTTCGAGATAATACAAATTTAGTTTAGTAAATGCAAAACTCCGGATACTATTCATACCCGGAGTCAATAATTTATATCACTACTAACCGACTAAATTATAAAGAATAAGGGCTACCGCCCTAAGGTTTC
>JBAXXB010000055.1:0-18959 GCA_037128115.1 Bacteroidota bacterium | reverse complement strand
CCCGCGCCGGAGTTGCCATAGCTGTTCACGAATTTAAAACCACCGATCTCCCAGTCGCGCACATCAATAATGCCATCGTTGTTTATGTCCAGGTTGTTTGTGTATTTGCCATCGCTGTTATAATCATTCCTGATGCTGTCGTTATACCCTACAATTGTCATGGCATGAACTGCGGGAACCGAAAATTCAGTAACCACGTAACGTCCCTGTTCAGGGGTTCCGGCAGCTAGTATTTTTGCGTTCCAGGGTGAGCCGGCATAAAATGATGCGACACCACCCAGGGCCGATTCACCCATATGGTTATAGACCCAGTTTTTTAATGCAAGAATGCCTCTTGATGTGTTGGTCTTAATAGTGCAAACATCCTCAATCCGGTTGAACATCCCGTTGTAATACAGGTTGTATCCTGAAATCCAGCGGCTCCCGTTATCGGTAAAGCCTCCGTAATCCTTCACGTTCATATTGCCACACTTTTTCAGTATGTCGAAGCTGTGAAAGTAGCTTGCACCATAGTACTCGTAGCCGGTATTCTCAAAATTATACGTAAAATGAGTCGGATATTGGTTTATGGAGGTATCGGCATGTACTCCCCTGGCAAGGTCCATTTCGTAGGTGAAATTATATCCTATGGCTGACGATTGCCCGCAGGAAGCTCCCACCTGCTCGAATACCGGGCGGAGGTATGGCAATTTGGAATTATCGACCATGGCCGGGATACTGGCAGATTTAAGGCTTTCGGGCAGCCTTAGTTCCGGCAACGAAAGCTGGTAAAGACTGTCGGAATAAGTCGGGCCGGCCGGTTCGGAGAATTTTTGTTGTAAATACTTAAGCAAGTGCTCATTCTCCTGCTGCGCAACTACAGTAAAAGAGCATAAAAAAATGACTGAAACGAGTAAGAACCATTTCATTATGAGACGAAAAGATACACGAAAGTACGAAAAATATATGCCCGAATTACTGATTTGTTTTTTAGGAAACTCAAACAACCAGAGTAACGATCCTTAAGGTAATCGCGAAAAATGCATACCCCAATAACAGCCCGCCTGCTTTATGCAGGAATATTTGCCTGCAGTTCGAATAAAAGCGCTTGTTTTCATAAAGCACGGCGATACTGACAGGAAGATTAAATAATACCGCTGTAAGCAGGCCAGGAGTGTAATCCCGGATATATATGGCTAATAACAGGTGAGGAATAAATACATTCAGCAGTATTGCCGATGCCAGGGCGGTTGATATAAAAAGATAAGTGACCTGCTTTTTGGCTCTCATGGCGCCTCCAAAAGCGATTAATACTGTAATAGTTAAAAGAAGGACTGATAGCAAAAACTGCCTGCAACTCAACGGCTGTATAGCACGGATCGGGCTTAAAACCTGGTACCATCAGATGGAAACGGCTTCCTCCGTATTATGAAGCATAAAGGGAAGTACTAATGCAGCAAATAGCTTCCTGGTTGTAAATTGAAACTTCATTACTTGAAGTGTATAATGTATGGATCAGATATTCTAAAGATTATTTCAGTCACGCGAAGTTAGTAAGGAATGCAAGTCCATGCAATAAATAATAATTTTTGTATGGTTCACAAAAAAAGAAGGCTCCCGCATGGAAGCCTTCTCTCAACAAATTATTTTGGTTTGATTATACCAGTCCCTGGGCCAGCATGGCTTCGGCAACCTTAACAAAACCGCCTGTATTGGCACCCTTAACATAATTGATAGTACCATCGGCTTCCTTGCCGTATTTTTCGCAAGTACGGTGGATGTTAATCATAATGGTATGCAATTCCTGGTCAACGCGTTCGCGGGTCCAGTTCAGACGCATACTGTTTTGTGACATTTCGAGGCCTGAAGTGGCAACGCCGCCTGCATTGGCAGCTTTACCAGGACCGTACAGGATTTTAGCTTCTACAAAAATATCTGCAGCTTCGTTGGTTGATGGCATGTTGGCGCCTTCCGAAACAACAAAACATCCGTTTGCCAGCAAGGTCTTTGCATCCTTTTCGTTCAGTTCGTTCTGTGTGGCACATGGTAATGCAACATCACATTTAACGCCCCATGGAGTCTTACCTTCAACGAATTCGCAATTGTATTTCTTGGCATATTCGCTGATACGGCCACGTTTGGTGTTTTTCAGTTCCATGACAAAAGCAAGCTTATCGGCATCAATTCCATTCGGGTCATAGATATAACCGTTCGAATCGCTCAATGTAACTACTTTGCCACCCAATTGGGTTACTTTTTCGCAAGCATACTGTGCAACGTTTCCTGAGCCGGAAATAACGACTGTTTTTCCTGTAAAACTCTGTCCGCGTGTTTTCATCATTTCTTCGGCGAAATAAGTACATCCGTAGCCAGTAGCTTCGGGACGTATAAGGCTGCCGCCCCATTCGAGACCTTTACCTGTAAGTACGCCGGTAAATTCGTTGCGGATACGTTTGTACTGTCCAAACATGAATCCGATTTCGCGGCCACCAACTCCGATGTCACCTGCAGGAACGTCGGTATCGGGTCCGATATGGCGTTGCAATTCAGTCATAAACGACTGGGTGAATTTCATTACTTCATTGTCACTCTTTCCCTTAGGATCAAAATCGGATCCGCCCTTACCTCCGCCCATAGGCAAAGTGGTGAGGCTGTTCTTCAGTACCTGCTCAAAAGCAAGGAACTTCAAAATTCCAAGATTGACAGTGGGGTGTAAACGTAATCCACCTTTGTAAGGTCCGATGGCGCTGTTCATTTCGATACGGTAGCCACGGTTAAACTGGAACTCGCCTTTGTCATCAAGCCATGGAACGCGGAACATGATAACTCTTTCGGGTTCAACCATACGCTCCAGGATACCCTTATATTTCGGATTATCCTCGATAAAAGGCATGAGCGACTGCACAACTTCCTTTACTGCCTGATGGAATTCTACTTCACCAGGATTCTTGGCAACTACTCTTGCCATAAACTGTTCAACCTTTTGGTCAATAATACTGTTTGACATAATGATTTGAAATTTAGTTGTTGGATTCAATATTTTAATGGGGCAATATTAATACTATTGATATAATTGGCAAGTATTTTTCAACTTTTTTGCTTCCGCATAAGTATCTGATTTGCAATAATATGTATTTTATCTGAATAAAATAAGTATTTTACTTATAAAATTCGGTGAAATACTTAAAAAATAGAGTTTAAATGGGTGTTTTTCAGGTGGTATGCAAACAGGAAATCAAATTTCCATACTCTGTTTTTCACTTTTAAGGAGACGGTTCAGAAAAAACTAAAATAGGTCAGCTTCCGGCATCGGATTTTTGTTCATTTTTGTTAAGCATTATTTCATGTTAAAAATAGTAAGATGACTGAAGAGAATGAATTGTTGAATGATCCGAGGGAGATCAGGAAACTGATTTTTGAGCGTACCGAACGCCTGAAAGAACTTGCAGCTATTAACCAGACCAACGACATTCTCCGGGAAGGAAAACCTGTGGATGAAACCCTTCAGCAACTGGCAAAGTTATTCCCGGGAGCCTGGCAATATCCTGAATTCACTGTTTGCCGTATTGCGTTTAATGGAAAGGAATACCGGTCTCCGGGCTTTGCCGATTCACGCTGGATGCAGCGCCAGTCTTTCGAATCAATTGACGGAGGTTCGGGTTATATCGATATATTTTATACCAGGGAATTTGTGCACCTTGATGAGGGGCCCTTCCTGAAAGAAGAGCGGCACCTGATTGCCAACCTGGCAACAGCCATAACGGGATATCTGAATAGCCTGGCAGCCAGGGAATTGTTAAAAAAGGCCCGGGTGGCTGATAAAAACAGGAAGCTCGAAAATCAGCAACGCGAAGCCTCTATTTCCGGGAAACAACTATTGCACCGGTTTTTAAATAAAAACAATTATGACCGCGACGTATACCATGATCTGCAGCCGTTTAAAGTAAAAGAAATTCTTCTGGTTGCGAATCTTTATGATGCCTACACCATAGAAAAGGAAGGGCGTTTTTCGGAGTATGTTTTGGGCGAATATCACCAGCTCAGCCTGACATCTGTACCACGGATAACAGGGGTTTCATCCGCCGAAGAAGCCATAGTTCAGCTTAATGCGAAGCATTTTGACCTCGTCATTTTCATGATAGGTGTCGATAAAAGCCTGCCGGTAAGCATCTCGGGGCAAATCAGGAAAGAATTTCCATACATACCGATTTTTGCGCTTCTGAACAATAATTCGGATGTCGCCTATTTTTCAGATGTGAGTGAGCGTTTTAAGGCTATCGATAGGGTATTTGTTTGGAATGGAGAAAGCAAGGTGTTTTTTGCCATGATCAAACTTCTCGAAGATAAAATAAACGTGGAAAATGATACGCGTATAGGCCTGGTTCGGGTTTTGCTTTTGGTGGAAGACAGTCCACAGTATTATTCCCGCTACCTTCCACTCCTTTACGGCATCGTCATGGATCAAACCCGCCGCATCATCGACGATGTGAGCACGGACGAACTGTATAAGGTGCTTCGTCTCAGGGCCCGCCCCAAAATATTACTGGCAGCCAATTATGAAGAAGCCATTGAAATAATAACCGATTACCAGGACTACCTGCTTTGCCTGATCACGGACGTAAAGTTTAGCCGTAATGGTAAAGAATACAGTGAAGCCGGGTTCGACCTGGTGAGTCATGTGCGCGAATCACACGCGGAACTCCCGGTCATCATACAATCTTCCGATCCGGAGAATGCCTCCCGCGCCTATGAACTGAGGGCTACTTTTATTGATAAGAATTCGGATAGCCTTTCGCAGGATTTTAAAAGTTTTATCACTCACTACCTGGGGTTTGGGAATTTCATCTATCGCGATAAGGACGGGGTGCAGATAGCAATTGCTAAATCCCTGCGCGAATTCGAAAACAATCTCCGGACTATTCCTGACGAATCGCTCATTTATCATGCACGAAAAGACCATTTTTCGCTTTGGCTTATGGCTCGCGGAGAAATACAGGTGGCAAAAATCATCAACCCTGCCAAAGTAAGCGATTTCAATAGCCCGTCCGATTTAAGAGAATACCTGATACATGTGATACGCCAGTTCAGGAACGAACAAAACAAGGGAAAGGTCATTCCTTTTGAGGAATCAGCCCTGCTCGACGAGCATAATGTTGTTACCCTTGTGCCTGGCTCTTTGGGAGGTAAAGGCCGGGGATTGGCTTTTATTAACACATTGATCTATAATTATGATTTTAACAAGCATGTACCCGATATCAATATCCGGTCGCCCCGTACATCAGTGATAGGAACCGACGAATTTGAGTATTTCATCGAGCGGAACCGGGTCATAGAAAAGATTACCGATATTGAAGACTATGACGATATAAAGAAAATATTCACAGCCGGGGTGCTGACCGATACCCTGATACGCCGGCTCCGGGTCCTTCTAAAGTTAATTGAAAAGCCTATAGCCGTTCGTTCATCGGGATTATTCGAAGATTCACTTTCGCAACCTTTCGCAGGAATTTTTGAGACCTACCTCTTGCCCAACAACCACACCGACATTAATGTACGCCTCACCCAATTGATGGACGCTATTAAACTGGTTTATGCGTCCGTTTATTCACATGAAGCAAGGGGGTATATCGAAGCAATCAATTATAAGATAGATGAAGAGAAAATGGCTATTGTTATACAGGAAGTAGTTGGCAATCAATATGATGATGTCTATTATCCCCACATAAGCGGAGTTGCTCAGTCGTATAATTATTATCCTTTTGCTCACATGAAACCGGAAGAGGGTTTTGCCGTTGCCGCACTTGGACTTGGTAAATATGTTGTTGACGGAGGAAGCGGATACCGTTTTTCGCCGGTTTACCCTGCCGTTGAAATCCTGACACCCAATGACCTGTATAAGAATTCGCAGATCAAATTTTTGGCTGTCGATTTGGCAAAAAGTGATGTAAACCTGCTGGAAGGCGAGATGGCCGGCCTGCGTGAAATGGATATTGATATTGCCGAAAGTCATGGCACGATGCGCCACCTGGCATCGGTTTATGACCGGGAAAACCAGCGCCTGGTGCCGGGTATAACCACAGCGGGTCCCAGGGTGGTCAATTTTAGTAACATATTGAAATATGATTATTGTCCTATGGCTAAAACTATAGAAACAGTACTTGATATTGTTAAAGAAGCGATGGGTACGCCGGTTGAAATCGAATTTGCTATCGACCTTAACCGGGATAAAGATTATAAAACTACTTTTTACCTCTTGCAGATTAAACCGTTGATTGGAGCTGAGCTGGATTACCAGGTCAATATGGACGAAATCAGGAAGGATGAAATTGTACTGTATTCTGAAAAAGGGATGGGAAACGGGCTGGTTTCGGATATCACGGATGTAATTTATATTGATAAGGATGAATTCGACAAAAGCAAAACCCGTGAAATGGTACTCGAGATTGAACACCTTAACCAGTTGATGCGGAAGGAGAATCGTCATTACATCCTGATCGCGCCAGGCCGCTGGGGCACACGCGACCGTTGGATCGGCATCCCCGTCAACTGGCCCCAGATCAGCAATGCTAAAACCATTATTGAAACCAGTCTCGAAGGATACCCATTGGATGCCTCATCAGGCTCACACTTTTTTCATAATGTAACTTCCATGAATGTAGGCTATTTCTCGGTACAGCCCGAAATCGGGAAAAGTTACATAGATTATGAGCTTTTAAAAAGGCAGAAACTTATTAATAAGACTGACTTTTTTCGCCATGTGAGGTTCGAAAATGCGCTGAAAGTCAAGATGGACGGACGAAAACGTATCGCTGTAGTAACCTGGGGATAGTATTGATCCAAAATACTGAGTGGGGGAGCTGATTTCCTGTTGCCTGTGCAAATCCTGTATCTGCTCTTCGAAAAGGGTTTTGCAGGGCAGGTAGTGCCTGGAGAGTAGATATTCGTGCCAAAGCCTATTAGGCTCACTAAGTCCTTTTCTCCCTAGGTTTTAGCTGGCAGAAACAGGCGCCGGAGAGCCTTTCATTAATATCGATGACAATAGGTAATCCTGAATGCTCCCAGTCAACGAGACCTCCAGAAAGATTGGCACAAGCTCCTTCGAACCCGCTTTCCATGATAATCTTTACTGCCTCCGGACTGTGTATTCCGCTGGCATCGGCAATGATCAGGGGTTTGTCAAGGGGAAGTTTATTGATCAATTCCCCTAGCTTTTTCAAGGGACAAAAAATCAGGCCAGGAACGTCGAAGATCTTGAATCGGTTCAGGTATTCTTCCCTTACATCTATTATTACTGCACCCTCCCTGCAGAGTTTGTAGGCCTGTAATGGTGAAAGATTGAATATCCCATTCGAAAATAATGCTTTTCCATCGAAGTAGTTTTCCATTTTTATTTCATGTTTGTGACGCTTGCTAAGCTGTGTAAAGGTAAATTGTTTTTAGACCTAAATAAAAACTGAACCACGGATGGCTGACAAATAGTGTTTTTGACAAAGGGTCGCTAAACGGTGGGGGTAAAATGGAACTAATCCGTTTTTACTCAGGGATGCTGAGTCCGTCTAGCGTTGGGGATAGTTATATTACCGAGCCGTAAGGTTATCTTAGCCTGGACCTCTATTTTTTTTGTGTGCGAAAAGAAATGGTTATTAATCGGTAGACTGTTATATGGAATTCGGGGTTAGATATTTATTCCCCCAAACCAATAATAAAGCCCGTCTCTTAAACAGAAACGGGCATTGCTACATCCACAACATCTTTCCGTAAATAACGCATACTAGGATTAGTTACAGGCCAGGTAGTTGTGAAATCGCATTAATCTGCCGGGTTGTTGAAGAAATAGTTGACTTTCACCCAGTTGTGGTAGGCCACGCCTGCACGGTTTGTCGGGTCCCCATCGGAGGTATAGCCCAGAACAACATTTTTGTCAGTGGTAACTACTGCATTCACTTGTGATGGAGGGGCCCAGATCAGGTTATTATTACAATAAAATTTAACAAATCTTGTCGGGGAGATAACCATTTTCAACCTGATCCATTGATTACTGTATGTATCGGCAAGAATGAAGTTTGACATTTGTATAGTTTGGTTATTATCCAGATAGGTCATGACAAGCCAGCTATGTCCTGATAATTTGGCCGGAAGCCACGAAGCTTTTTGCCCGGCAAAAATAATCCTCATGGAAATACCGGTTTCTATTTCACCATTTTTCATAACGGGATTTGTTTCGGATGAGACACCGATTCCCGGGCAAACGCAAGTCCCCTGCGTATTCAGTATCTTTAAAAGAACCTCTGACTCAACAGTAAAACCATATCCTTTTCCTGCAATAAAGTGGGAAACAGCATAGTTTTTGATGGGAGAAGGGCCGTTATTATCGAAAAGGCCTTGCCTGCCATAGGCTGAATTTACCCACTGCGGTTGTGGATTGCCATATAATGTCCAGTTGGCAGCCAGCGAAGACGATGAATTAAATTCCTCGGTCCATGATATATTGGGCCCGGTATCAGGGTTTGTCACCCCTGTTCCGTTAACAGATTTTAGCGGGAGATTGGCAGCTGATTCATCATCAAACTTTGCGCAACCTGCACATGCAAGACTGATCATCGCAATGAACAGTAAAAGAAGTCTGGCTCTTTTCATGGTTTTGGGTTTTGTGTTATTCTGTGCCTGTTTTCAGGCCAATTTCATGAGTATCAGAAACGGTGACTAAAAAGGGTGACACAGTGTAACTGGTTAATAATTTGGTTAGTTGCTACTGCAAAATTAGATACACTTTGCCCATTCGTAAAACTGATTTCACCAATCGGGCAAGGGGCATTTGCGGAAAATGCTACAGGTCAATTTCCTTTGCTCTGAGCATGGAAGTATATTTTTTGTTTTTACCAGGTTCTGGTTTTCTTGCGATAAATAATACTAAAAAATCAAAATTAATTTGAATTATTTATTAATATGTAATAATGGGTATGTAAATCAAACACAATAAATTGCAGCTTAATGATCATTGTTTTAGCCTTCCCGCTTTGCGCATATCGCTTGGTTTTCCTCTTAAGAATTTGTACCTTTAAATAAATTATAAAGACGGTTTTTTTGTTCGACTCTTCGGCTGGTAGAATTTGAATTACTCCTGGCAATAATGGCACTCATTCTTCTATTTGGGACCGTGATATTTATTGCTGAAATGCCGGTTAGCCATTCATGCTGGCTATACGGAATTATACTGATTATTAAAGGATTGTCACCACTTGTCTACTCTTTAACAGGCTATTTTCGGGATTTAACCTGTAATGGTACTATGCAATCATGAGCAAGGGTAAAGAAATACAGAAACTATTATTTGATACCATCCGTCAAAGAGTATCTCAACATATTTCGCTGGTTCATGAGATAGCTGAGTTGCTGGGAATTAGCTATGACAGCGCATATCGCAGGTTGCGCGGAGATAAGGAACTGTCGATAGGAGAAATAGAAATTCTGAGTAACAAATACCAGGTTTCGATTGACGCGCTTTTCAGTCACAATATTTCTGACGTGCTGTTTCGCCCGATTATCCTCAAAGACCAGGATGATGAATTTATAGAATGGTTGAAAATCAGGGTATTAGAACTGCAGAAGCTGTCGGAATCAGAGAAAGCCGAACTGATCATAGTTGCGAGAGATTTGCCGGTATTTCATTATTTCGATTTTCCGGAACTGGCCGCTTTTAAGTTTTATTTCTGGAAAAAGATGCTTACACATCGAGCCAATTACCATGACAAACAATTTAATATCAATGAAATACCCTATAAATATATTGATCTGGGGTATAGATTACTCAGTTTGTACAATCAATTGGAGAGTGTCGAAATCTGGTGCCAGGATACTTTTACACGGATTATGCAGCAAATTGAATTCTGTCGTGTTTCCAGGTTCTTTTTACATAAAAACGATGCAATGTTACTCTATGAAAAACTGGAAACTTTGATCAGGCATATGCAGTACCAGACTGAGCAGGGTTGTAAATTTCACTATGGAGAAAAAATAGCCGAAAGCAATGATGAAAATATTAAAATTTTTTTTAGCGATGTGCTTTTGATTGATAATGTGGTATTTGTGATGCGTAATGGTATAAAAACCATATTCATGACACATAATTCACTCGATATTATGGTAACAACAAATCTAAAGTTTTGCAACCAGGTAGAGCATGCCCTGCGTATCATAATGAAGACCGGCAACCACATCAGTGGCACGTCCGCGCTGGATTGCAACCGCTTTTTCAGCTCCATCTATTCGAGGCTAGAAGAATTGAAAAAGGAGGCGATTCCTGATAAATCAATTGTTCTATAAATTATGTCAGCCATTGCGAAGTCTGTTTGATAAACGCAATTGATAGATAAAAGATATATACATTATGGTGTGTTATGGGTCGGTTGGGATCCGGATATGGTGAATAACAGGTTTGAGGGAGGAACAGAAGGATTTATTTCAGGTTAAATTTAGTAGAACTCGCTATAATAACAATCGTATCAGTGGATAATTGTAGAGTGAAAATGGCCTCAATAAAAAAAAATAATTATTTCATGCCGTATTTATACGTCATAAAAAAATATGACGTATATTTGCGTCATAAATAAACGAATCAAGGATGGCGAAAACCGAATTATTTGATGAATCCCTGCGGCAGGCTGCGGTATATTTCAAAGCCTTATCGCACCCGGCTAGACTTGCTATCCTCAATTACCTGATCGAGAGCGGGACCTGCATTACCGGGGATATTACAGAGGAACTCCCGCTAAGCCGCACTACCGTGAGCCAGCATTTGCAGGAGCTGAAAGACTGTAAGTTGATACAAGGAACAGTTGAGGGCGCGAAAGTGAATTATTGCATTAATGCACTTGGATTGGAAGAGATAATAAAAATATTTCATGACCTGGCCCTGAAACTCGAAAACTCGAAATCCTGTAAATGTTAATCGCATGAATATACTCATTTTATGTACCGGGAATTCCTGCCGAAGCCAGATGGCTCACGGTTTTCTCCAATCGTTTGATAAAAATCTGGATGTTTTTTCAGCCGGCACGGAGGCGTCGGGTAAGTTGAACGGAGATGCCGTCCAGGTTATGAAAGAAGCCGGGATCGATATCAGCCACCATACTTCCGATTCCATAGAGATATACCTGGACAGGGAATGGGATTATGTAATCACTGTTTGTGGTGGGGCCAATGAATCCTGCCCGGCTTTCAATGGCAAGGTGAAACACCGTATACATATCGGTTTTGATGATCCTTCGCATGCCATAGGTTCAGCTGAGTTTATCAGGAGTGAATTCCTGAGGGTGCGCGATGAAATTGAAGTTGCATTCCGCAAGTTTTATGATGAACATATAAAAAACAAATAATCATGGACCGCTCAGAAAAGGCATTAATTTATTTTGATGGTAATTATAATTGTGCACAGTCGGTATTGGCAGCCTTTTCAGAAGAACTAGGCTTATCCGAAGACGAGTCGCTGAAGGTGGCCTGTGCATTTGGAGGGGGAATAGGCCGGCAGCAACTCACCTGCGGTGCGGTAACAGGGGCTGCAATGGCTCTTGGGTTGAAATTTGGAAAAGGCATAGATGACAGCGACGATAAGAAGCGGCTGACTTATGAGAAAACTATCAGTTTGTTCAATGAATTTACAGCCTTACATGGATCGACAAATTGCCGTAAGTTGCTGAATGATTTGGATATGCATGACGAAAAAGAGTATGAATCTATACAGAACCAAAACCTGTTTTATATCCATTGCCGGAAATATGTAGCCGATGCCGTGAAAATAACCGATCAGATAATTACTAATATTTAACAATACCCAAAATGGAAGACATTAAAAAACTAGTCAGAGAAAAATACAGTGAAATTGCTACCCAAACGAAGGAACAGAATGCGCCCTCCTGCTGTGGTGCAACTTCCTGCGGATCAGTAGTTGACTATTCTGTATTCAGTGAAAACTATGAACAGCTCGAAGGCTATAACCCGGATGCAGACCTTGGACTAGGCTGCGGTCTGCCGACAGAGTATGCCGGAATTTTGCCGGGCAACAGCGTTCTCGACCTGGGTTCGGGAGCGGGCAACGATTGTTTTGTGGCTCGTGCACTTGTGGGTGAAACCGGTTACGTAGCCGGTATTGATTTTACCGAAGCTATGATTGAAAAAGCCAGGGAGAACGCCAGGAAACTAGGCTTTACCAATGTTGATTTTATACAGGGAGATATCGAAAATATCCCTGTCAGGTTTGGAGTTGTGGATGTAGTAATCAGTAATTGTGTGCTTAACCTGGTTCCTGATAAAACCAAAGCTTTCAGCGAAATATTCAGGGTGCTGAAACAGGGGGGACACTTCTGTATTTCCGATGTGGTATTGCAAGGTGAACTTCCTCAGGGTATAAAAGAGGATGCCACCATGTATGCCGGTTGTGTTTCGGGAGCTTTGCCCCGCGAAGAATATCTCGGCATTGCCAGGGATGCAGGATTTGTGAATGTTGAAGTAAAAAAAGAGAAGAAAATTGATCTCCCCGCGGAACTGCTTGAGCGATATATTTCGGATGAAGAGGCTGAAAAGTTCAAAAACGGAGCAAGCGGAATATTCAGTATAACCGTGACGGGTAAAAAACCGGAAGGTTGCGGATGTGGTTGTTCGTGTTCATAGAACAAAAACGACCAGTTCTTATTACCCGTTTTATTTGTCCAGGCCAGGGATAAATTTCGCCCCTAACCGCAGTCCTGGGAATAAATCCACAATGTCAAAAACCGGGATCATGTTCTTTTTGAATTATGATTCCGGTTTTTTGAAACCGGGCTTATAAAAGACACCCTTTCACCAGGTTTGCGGTTAAATGAGTATATATGATGGCATGTTGGATCAGCATTTGCCGAAAGCAGGCTTTTACCAGCCGGACTGGCAACAGATTTACGATATTTTACTGAGATCAATTTCCTGGCCGAACTGTATCATATACCGGTTATTGTCGTAAATGGCGAATTCACGCATACCGTGTTCGAAATTATCGATAGGATACACTACTTCCACTTTGTCCTTCAGTTCTTTCCAGATTTTTTCCACATCATCGGTATGAATGTAAATTGAACCGGTAAACTGTGCCACTGAAAATTCGGGATGTTGTTTTGGCACTGCCAGCATAACCTGCACGTTATCGCGGCTGAGTGAAGCCCAGCCCAGGCTTTCATTCAGTTCATCACAGGTAAATTTTAAAATAGTAGTATAAAACCCGACTGTGAGGTTGAGGTGTTTTGTCCAGAGCATGGGTGAGAGACCGAGAAGTTTCATTGTAATTCGCTTAAGTGATTGTTAGTGATATAGTTAAAATAAATACCCTGATTAAGGGGGGAGATTGTCTATTGGAGTTTATTTAGCAAAACGGGATCAATTTTCGCACCTAGTTGTACGGCACGTTGTATGTCAGTCCGGGCTTTCTGTTTATCACCTGTATTCAGCAGAGCCGTCGCCCTGTTAATTAAAAATGAGGGGTTCTCAGATAGCACCAAAGCTTTACCAAAGCAATCTATGGCTTGTGTATTCTGGGATAGCCGCAGATGCGACACCCCGATTGAATTCCAGATGATGCCTGTTTCGTCGGGGGTGAACTTCATATGTGTATAAAAATCATCAATCGCAGCCTGGTGTTGATTTAAGGTTTGTTCAACCACCGCCCGGTTAGCATAACCATTGATCGATTCAGGTTTTAATTTAAGAGCAGCATTCATATCTGCAAGAGCCAGGTCAAATTTCCCCGTGGCAGCGTAGGCTGCCCCCCGGTTTTCAATCGCCAGGTGTTCCTTTGCATCAATCGCCAGGCATTTATTGTAATCAGCAATGGCCAGATCGTACTTATGCTCGTTAAAATAAATATTCCCTCGGTTTACCAGGGCATCTTTTTCGGCTTTGTTCATGCCGATTGCCTTGGAATATAATTCAATGGCTTTGTCGTTCTGGTTCTCCAGTTTATAAATGAGTCCCCTGTTGGTATAGGCCCTGCTGCTTGGGGAAACCGAAATGGCATGATCCCATAGGGAAGCGCTTTTTTTCCATGTGACTGATTGCCGGTAAGATAGAGCCGTAAGAATAACGGTGACAAGAACTAGTAAGCCGATTGCTGCAGGTGTGGGTTTCCCGGAATTGGTATCTGCCCATTTCTGAAAATAGTATCCCATGGCTATAAAAACACCAATTAGAGGGATATATGTATACCGATCCGCAATTATTGCGCTGCCGACCGGTAAAAATTGCAATACCAGGGCGAGGTTAAGCAGGTAGAAAAGAATAGCGAAAGCGATCAGTTTGTTTTTGCGGAAGGTAAAAAAGAAGAGGGCAGCCAGAACCAGGCTGATAGCAGGTGATAAATAATAACTAAATGGCAATGAATTGTTTATAGCCGGAAAGGGGTAGAATGTGCAAAGGTTTAATGGGAAAAAAGTGTTTGCCAGGTACATCATGATGCCGTAAAAACCAAAAAACATCCTGAAGTGTACCGGGAATGTGGATGCATCGCCTACGGCACCCTGTACAGATTGCCCATGTATGGTTAGCAATCCGAAAATTACTGAAAATATAAGAAATGGAATCTTCTCAATATACGCACCGGGCTTTTTGAGCCTGTCATAATAAAAGTCAAGGGCCAACAGCACCAGAGGGAAGATGATAGCGGCAGGTTTCGAAAGCAGCGAAAGGATGAAAAGCCCCAGTACGGCGGATAACTTAAGCCGTGTTTGCTTTTCAAGGTAATGAAGGTAGGCTATCAGCCCTGCCAGGAAAAAGAAAGCATATAGCACATCCTTTCTTTCAGCCACCCAGGCGACCGATTCAACGTGAAGGGGATGAATGGCGAAAAGCAGGGCTGTAATGAATGCAATCCAGTGCTTTTTCCCGGTAAGCCTTAGTACAAAGAAGAATACCAGGAGTACATTCAGCAAGTGAAGCAGTATGTTTACGAGATGGTACGAAGAAGCATCTTTCCCTGACCAGGCATAATTGACTGCCAACGATATCATAGTGAGAGGGTGGTAGTTTCCCTGCACCGGACGGGTAATTATCTCATGCAGGTTGCTCAGCGATTTAATGCTCTGGTTGGTGGTAACATAATCAGGGTCGTCCCACGAAACAAATTCAGCTTTGAAAACAGGGGCAAATACAATGAGAACCAGTATGATGCATATGGCAGGCATCCAGTAATAACTCTTTTTGTCTTGTACTATAACCTTAGCGACAGGTCTTTTTTTATCCTTGAATCCATCTTTTTTTGACATATGTAATTTGTTATTTCTTAAAAATGCATTAACCGGGTGACTTAAGAAACAAAGTTAAAGAAAAATTGATTTTCATTAAACGTCAGGTATCATTTATTCCGGTTCATCCGGGGATAAAAAAAAACCGGAAGGAAGCAAGTCTCCTCCGGTTTACTTACGTTGTAAAAATCTATTTTACAATATGTTTAACGGCACTTACCTTACCATTGGAGGTAGCTTTTATAAAATATAACCCGGCCGGGAATGAATTTTCAACAGTTAGTAAATCTTTTTCCGTAGCGGCTTTGTAGACCGATTGCCCGTTGCTGTTGAATATTTCTACCCCAGTGGTTCCCCCAGGAACTGAAACGGAGAAAGAAGAAAAGGAAGGATTCGGAAAAGTCCTGAGCTGATTTATTGCCGGTTCATCGGCAATACCTGTCAAAAGTAAACCGGTTACAACAATTTCATCAATTTTCGAGATGCCCGCGGCGCTTACACTTCCCCCGTTAACATCGGTATTCGAGCTCATGACCCAGCGGACATAGACTGACCCGGATTGGTTCTGACAATCGGCCGGCAGATCAAGATCTGTAACCACCCCGGTTGTCCAGTTATTCGCCAGGGTGACAGTTCCCCCGCTAATATCAGCCCAGGTTCCGGTGCTCCCGATTTTTGACTGCAGTTTAAAATCACGTGGACCGCCATTGGTTCCACCGGCGCGCTGTTTGCATGAGATTTTCACATGGTCATAGCCTGTAGTTTTGAATTTAATATTCCAGTTCTTGGCATCCATGCCGTTGTCCCAGTTGCTTGCTGTGGCTGCATAATCGCCGCTGGCCTGCCCGTTGGTCATGGTAATGGGGCCTGCGCCTTCAATACGGATTGTTCGGGTTAAATTCAATGCATTCGTGCTGTTTTGAACGGTATCACCCAATGAGCCGGTAGGGAAGGTCCATTTTACGACTTCGACCTGCGCTTTTAATTGTTGAAGAACAGGAATCAGTAACATTACTAAGAGTAATTTTTTTATCATAAGATTAATTTTAAGTTGTTGTTATTGGTTAATTATTAAAATCAGAAGCGATAACCAGCCTCGAGCATGATAAAACGCCCCATGCCCAGGTTGCCTTTGTTATCGATGAAGATGTTATTGGTGATATTCTGTACTGTCAGGCCCAGGAAATACTTCTCCGCAAAAACACGGGATATTTTGGCATCGAGGGTATAATAGGAGGGAAGCTCAACAAGGTTCTCATCATCCGTATAGAGGGATCCCGTGTATTCATAAACCAGCATGGTGCTGAAGAATTTATTCTTCCAGTAAAGTGAGGCGGTCAGATGGTTTTTGGGCACTTCCATCAGGAATTTCCCGCTAAGGTCTTTGGCAATAAACCGAACGGTATCGAATGATTTAATTACCGAATGATTGTATGCATAGGATAAAGAAAGCGTAAGCGATTTTGCGGGAGTTATCCTGAGGGTTGCTTCTGCACCTGTGATGGCAGCCTTGCTGACATTTTCGCGCTTCAGTATAGGTTTTGGTTTCGAAGCTGAATAGATTGTGTCGCCGGTTCCGACAAAATACTGGAATTGGCTGCCAAGGGAATAGTACACCGAAGGCTCAAAATGGATAAACCTGTTGATCGTAAGAGAGCAGCCAGCTTCAATGTTACGAATATACTCAGGCTCCAGCTCAGGATTTGCCATTTTAAATCCCTTCGAAATGCTGCCACTGCGGCACATATCATCCAGGGTGCCAGGCCTGAACCCTACCGAATAGTTTATATAAGCAGCATTTCCGGCAGCAATTGAATATTGTATACCGATTTTTGGACTTAAAGCAAGCCAGTTTTTGTTGGTATAACTGCCTTCGTAATGAGCCATATAGCTGTTAGTAAAAGAAGGCGCTTTTATAGTAAAAGAGGCGTCAGTGAAATAAATTGCATCTGCGCGTGCACCGGCAACCAGTTTCAGCCGGCTACGGAACATGCTGAATTCGTCCTGTACAAAAAAAGCATATGAATTGAGCTTGCCCTTATTCGAAATGGTATCCGTTGATGTAAAATAGATGTCGGAAGCATCAACACTGCTTAACCGGATATCGGCTCCATACGAAAGTTTATGATGTACCCCGGCCTTGGTGGTGGCAGCCAGCCATATGCCGGCATCGTTGCGATGCGAATCGGTGAGGTAGAGCACATATTGCGTGACGGCATAAGGCGGTAATTTGTCTGTTTTTATCTGCTCCTTCTGGTTCAGGTAGTTTTCGAACTGGACATAGGCACTGGCATTCAACTCTGTGAGGCCTGTTTTGCCATGATAATTTATATAGGCATGGTTAGTGAGGTATTTATAATATCCCCCTTCCGGATCATACACCCGGGTGCCATCGCCTCGTTTGTCGTCATAATGATTGTAACCGGCCTCTATCCTGTTGTTGTCGTCCAGATTATAAACCAGTTTGCCGCCGGCATTGTATTCCCATAGGCTGGTTTTAACATCCGTGCTGTCGCGTATATCCCCAGGAGCCATAATATAACCGTCTCCTCTCCTGTAAAAGGAGTTTATGCTCCAACCCAGTTTCGGCAAGGCCTTCGATCTTCCCCCGACCCATAACTGCCCAGACTGTGTATTGCACGAACCGGCTGACAATTTTACACTTCCTGTAGTTTTATCAGGGATGTTTTTGGAGATTACATTAATAACACCCCCCATGGCATTTCCGCCATACAGCGCGGAACCGGGCCCTTTGATAATTTCAATCCTATCGACACCTTCCGGGTTCATTCGGTTCCAGTTTACTCCTCCGCCATCGGCTTTGTTCAGAGGCACCCCGTCAAGTAAGACCAGGGTGCGGGCCGAACTGTTGAGCCCACGCATATTCACGGAAGCGTTTTTGGAAAATATCCCATTCTTCCGGTCCACATTCAGGGATGCATCTGTGCGCAAAACATCATCTATGGCTGTTATTGGCATGGTTTCCATCTGTTCGGCAGTGAAAAGCCTCACAGCTGCAGGAATTTCGCTGACATTCCTCCTCGTCCTCGTGGCGGTTATAACAGTTTCACCCATCTGTACTGAGGAAGGTGAAAGCAGTATGTTTATATTACTGAGCCCTGAAACCGGGACTTCCATGCTTTGAATTGATGTAGCATAAGCGATATGGGAAACCACAAGTGAGATATTCCCTGCAGCTCCCGGATTTAGTGAAAATTCTCCATTTGCATCAGTAACTGTGCCTTTCTTCGATCCTACAATCGTGAGATTGGCATTGGAAACTGGCTTTCGGGTGACATTATCCAGGACATATCCCTGAATTACCTGGGTGAAACCTCCCAAAGGCAGAAGTAATAAGCACAGAATGATTGTTTTAACAGACTTCATGCTATTTCTGTACTTTAATATCCACGTTAATAATCCCGTTACTTCCGGCTTGCAGCGAATTGACCTTTATGAGGCCCCGCTTGCCGGCAAGAGCGCCAATACTTGCCTGGAAAGGAATAACATACCCGGCCCGTACCATTTTAAACTTCCGTTTCCCTACAGTTGCGCCTGTATAGTTGGTGATAATGATGCTGTCGTTGTAGGCAGCATCGAAGGCTTCATGGGAAATGCTCAGGCTGTCGGTCTTGTACCTTGTTTCGTTATAGGGTAAATCCCAGTTACTTATCATAGGGAAATATGCCGTTACATCCGTCTCGCCGGGCGATGACAGGG